>JBGCFT010000123.1:0-5416 GCA_045107085.1 Marinicellaceae bacterium
CCTATGCTATTAATCGATTCTGGAAACAACCTGACACTCATTTTCATGGCATTAACCGCTTTGATAGGACTATTACTCTTATCTAATTCATCAGCATAAACCAATATATTTCTTTCGGCTTCGCCTGAAAAACCTGGATTATTTATGATTAAGACTTTGTAAGCCTCTTCTGCTTGGGTGAGATCTCCTTTCATCAACAATTCTAATGGAACATGCTCTTTGCTTGTCATGCGATTTCTGATATTGACTCTATCATTATTAACGCCAAACATTAAATCGGTTGTTCCCGTTTCTTTATTCAACTCGAATCTAAATTTACTGGAATATTCACGGCGAATAAATTGATTTTCTCCAATTTGAAAAACTTCCATGGGTTCACCATTCAGATATTGCATATAGACGCGATCGTCTTTTGAATAAATATTGAAAACCATATCTGGTGAAAATTTATATTTTCCAATAATGCGTTTTTGTTCAGCTTTAGTTATTGGCATTGTAACTAAATCTGCCTCTAAATAATCATGCCATTGATAAGTATGTGCCACACTATTTTTCAGTTCTTCTATGAAAGCAGGATGATTTGAATTAGTCATAACAACAACACCATAACCACGGGTTTTATGAGCAATTAAATCGGCGCTAAAGCCTTCATCCCAACCACCATGACCAAAATAAAGCTCTTGTTTCTTTTTGTTGATAAAAAAGCCTAAGCCTGCATTATCACTGACAAAAGGAGTCAGCATTTTTTGTGCCATTTTTTGAGATAATATTTTACTTTTATCAGACTTAATGGCTAATTGAACATCTATGGCAAATTTTGCTAAGTCCTCAGCAGTTGTCCACAAGCCAGCCGCTGCCATTTCAGGATAAGTGTGTCTTTTACCTAAAACAGGTGATTTATTGGGCAAATATCCAGCTGCAGCATTGACCAGTTTAGCTGGAGGTAATGGTTGTTCATAAGTGCTATTCTTCATACCAATTGGGCCTAATACAAGCTCTTGCATCAATGTAGTGTAATCTTTTTGAGCTACATCAGTCATCAGTTTTTGCATAACAGTATAGCCACCACCAGAATAGCGATACTGAGTTTCGGGTTGCATGTCAACAATGACCGCTGCAGAATTAGCTGGTTTTTCTCCATTCAAAACTTGTTTTACGGTTGGCACTGCTTCTCCAACTGCATAACCAAGAAAACCATGAACCGTTAAACCTGCACTGTGATTCAATAAATGTTTTAAAGCCACTGGTTGTTTCTTTGTCAATTCATTATCAGGAATTTTCCAATCCTTTAACTGAGCATTCACGGGTTTATCCAAAGATAACTTTCCTTTCTCAACATACTTGAGTGCGCCATAAGCTGCTACCGGTTTGCTGATAGATCCCGCTTGAAATAATGTATCATCATTCACTGCATCACCGGTTTCCTTATCTGTCACGCCATAGTGTTTCAGCCAATGAATTTTAAAATCTTTAATAACAGCAACACTGACTCCTGGTACACCATAATGTTGCATGCGATCTTCTATCTTCCACAATGGATCGTTTTTGAAGTAAGATGCGCTTCTCAATCCAGATTCAACTGTTTCAATTTCTTTAATTGTGGTTTTTGTTGGCTCTTTTGCCGTGGCAAATTGGCTCAATACCAATGCACTAACAATGATTGTTGTTTTTAATTTCAATTTTACTCTCTCATTTGGGTTGTTGAATAGCCTGATTTTGCTGAGTATAAAACTTTTAAAAATCATTATTCACTTTATATGGAGTATTTCTAGAAGATTTAGTTTCATCAACTCTATTATAATTGGGATTTTTAGTTTGTCATTAAATACAAACCTTTCAATGATTGAACAAAATACCACTGAGATTGTACCTCAGTGGTATGAATGATACGAATCACAATTGACTAGTTTTTAACTTGATAAGATTTTATTTTTTTAGCTGTCCAAATGGCTAAAAAACCTCTGTCAATGGCATGCGTTGTGCCAATCAATTTTTCACCTTCCAAATAAAAACTGCTGTGGTATTTTCCAGAGTTATCTTCAGAGATTAAAGCGGCTTTTAAGACATTTGATTGTTGATTAATTTGAGCTTGTTGAATTTTCACACCTTTTCGATAAAAATCACCTTGTATTTTATTGTCAGCTATTGAACTGATGTGCATTAAGGCAAAATTATCGTCTTCATGGTTTTCTGGTGTCATGTCTAATTGCCATTCACCAAGTAATTGATTTATATCGTCTTTATTAGCTTGAGCAATAGGATTTATTAACAAACATAACATAATACTTATGACACTTAACTTCAATTTATACATATTGATTTTCCTGAGTTTAAAAACTTCATATTAGTATCAAAATAGAAGCTTGTCGTTGCAATTAGCGAATTGAAACCCTGTTTTTTTTATTTATTTGCTTTTAGTTCTTGAGGTGATATACCCAACTGTTTTTTTACAGCTCTATTAAAGGTTGACTTGGAATTAAAACCTGCATCGAATGCGATATTCAACAGTGACTGATTTAGATTTTCAGGTTTATCTAATTGATTTTGTACTTCAGCAATTCTCAAAGTATTTATATAATCAATAAATTTAACTGAGCTTATTTCATTTAAAGCTTGAGAAAGCATATATTCTTTCACGTGCAAAATTTCTGCAACATCTCTTAACGAAAGACCAGGTTCTTTATATACTTTGTCAAATTTCATTAACTCTTCAAGTTTTTTTATGATATCCAATAACTGTTGTTTTTTATCTTGGCTTATCGGCTTCTTCTTCATAGACTCTTGTTGATCTTTTCGCATGAAGCCAGCCATACCGAGCCAATATGTCAGTAATGATATGGCTGCAAAAAAAGGATAATAATAAAATCGATTAAAATAAAAATAACTCTTATCGGTTATCAATAAGTGTATCAATAAATCTGAAATTAAAATTAAAAAAGAAACAGCAAAAAATAACTTAAATATTGATAAAAACTTATTAAGCCATTGCATGCGCTTCACACTGGTATTATCAATCACATTTTTTTGTTTTAATAAAGCTTGGGCTTTGAAAGCATATATCACAATCATAGCACTTGTAACCAAGTAAATTGTGGGGTTATTCATCCATACAACATATCCCCAATAACCCAGCCATGAGAGACTTTCACGCGTACCATCCCAATACAGATTTTGTAATCTCACATAAAAACTAAAGCTTACTTGTATTACCAATGGCAAGAAATGCAACCAGTCAATTGTTTTAAACTTCAATGTTGGAAACAATTGCGATCTAATATAAAAATAAATTAATGGACCTGTAACCCAACTTAAATCCAACATCACGTAATACCATGAATCATAATACCCTAATCCAAACAACCGCAAGGTTTGAACTAACAATCTATAAGCAAGAAACCACAGTAGCAATGCTAGCCATCTATTTGCCCGTTTATTGTATTGATTGCTGTTGAATAAAATGATGCCAAATACCACGCCCTGCAAAGCACCTACAGCAAAAACTATGGCAGTTAAGTCTAGCCAAATTTCCATTTATTATTGAGATTACTTTTGAATTGACTAAGAATATAAACCTAATTAAGAACATTGTCAATTTAGAAATCTCAATATTAAATCATCTGAAATCTTTAAGAATAATTTAATATCTTAAGTGCCACTGCCTTTAAAAATTTGTCTTCTTAGCTGTTTTATTTTTCCAAGAACTGCATAATAATCTGCAGTATTATCACCTTTTGAAAAGCTTAAAGTGACTAATTTCTGTTGCAACTCTTTGATTCTGCAATTGATGTCAACATTGATAGCAGATTTTCTTTGGTGAATTTTTTTCACAAGTGAATTGGTATCGGATATGGTCATAATTATCACAATTTTTATTTAATGGGAATATATATATTAATATAAATATTTAAATAATTCCAGAGTAAATTTTAATTGTGAATAGATTTTACTCAAAAGTAAGAAGTGGTTAATTTCTCGCACAATTGTTCTGTAATTCTGATTGAAAATTATTTTTAAGAAAAATTTCTATTTTATCAAAATGCGCTAAAGGCGCAGAATGTCCACCTTCAATTGCGATATGATTATAAGGAAATTTAAAATAATTAGTTGATAATCTTTTAATCATCATTTCCGACATTTCTGAAGATGGCCACATTTCATCTTTTGTAGCGGATATAAAAAGTATCGAGCCATTGATGTTTTCAACTGGAATAATGGCTTGCTTTGTATCGATTTCGTTCTTTATTATTGCTTCAAATGCACCACGAAGATTTCCTGTTATTAAAGCAGGTAACGCACTCCAAGGCACAGTAAAAAAGGGCAAGGGTTTGTTTTTGTAAGTCCATGAAGAAGTTGACATTAAATCGGTTATTCCTGCAAAGACAGCATGCCCTGGAACAATGGCAACGACTGATTTGATATGTGAAAATCGACTGGCCAAAGACAAAGATAATTCAGCACCCTTTGAGCCACCTATTAGGGCAATACAATTTTGATTGATCTGAGAGTGATTTGCCGCTTCAATAATGGCTTGATTCACTCCTTCTAATGAAATTCTGTCTAATTTCTCTGGAATTCCTGGCATACTAAAATAGCCTATTGCTAAAAAAGCATAACCATCAGACAAGAATTTTTCTCTTTGGTTTTTCCAGCGATCACTTGTCCATGCATTGCCACCTTCTGAACCTCCTAAACCAACTATAAGTGGTAGATTGTTGCCCTTACCTAAGTATAGTTTTGAATGAACCTTGCCATGGTTTTCTGGCAAGTTTTCTGAATCAAATGAGACAGACAAATAATAATAGTAAATTACTACAATGAAACACAACAGTAAAAATGTAATTGTCAGCCATTTAAAAAAACCTTTGATCATTCAACTTTCCTGCCAATGCGTTTTTCTAAATGTCTTTTTTCCCAACCAGCCCCGAATAAATCTTTGCTATCAAAAACATCTATAGCTTCAAATATCAGCACCCATCCCCATCCAATGGCAATGCCAAATTCCCAATTAGAGCTGTGAGTCCAATTAATAAAAATAAGAAAAGGCACAATCGCAAAATATATCAGCAAATGCTTAAAAAAATCTTTAATTTTTCTAACATGTTTCAGTTCTTCTAATTCTAATTCATTCAATAATGACTCATTAATATTATGATTAAATGTGAGATCTGATATTGATGTTTCAAAAACTGCTGCTAATGCTTTTTGTGATTCAACTGTAGGTGTTTTGCCTTTTTCTATTCTTTGAATGGTGCGAAGGCTTAAGCCACTATACTCAGCTAATTGAGATTGGGTCCAGCCCTTTTCTAGTCTTTTATCTTTTATAAACATAGGTCGAGTGATCAATTTAAAAATTCATCGTACCTTAGTTTTATCAGAATTGAAATGACAGGGATATGTCACCAATGTGACACCCCTT
>JBGCFT010000124.1:0-20235 GCA_045107085.1 Marinicellaceae bacterium
AACACCGTTTTGGACAAATTATATTAAAAGATAGTGATTCGATTTTACCCGATTCCCAATTAACTCTGGTTGTTTATCTTAATGATTTAATTTTTAATAATGGATTTGAATGATTTTGTATTAGGTTCAGGGTAAAATTCAGTTCCTTTATCATTCTTCAAGAAGCACATGAGTAATTCAAAAAATAACGAAGGACTAACCTACAAAGATGCAGGCGTTGATATTGATGCTGGCAATGATTTAATCGAAAAAATCAAACCGGCCGTCAAGTCGACTAATAGAACAGGAGTCATGGGCAGTATTGGTGGTTTTGGCGGTTTATTTGATTTATCGCAATTAAATTATAACAACCCTATTCTTGTCTCAGGAACTGACGGTGTCGGTACAAAACTCAAACTGGCAAATATGATGAATGATCATTCCACCATCGGCATTGATTTGGTAGCCATGTGTGTTAATGATATTGTTGTTTTGGGTGCTGAACCTCTATTTTTTCTTGATTATTACGCCTGTGGTCAATTGCAAACAGAGGAAGCAGCTTCTGTTATTACAGGCATTGCCAATGGTTGTAAACAAGCCAAATGTGCTCTCATAGGTGGAGAAACTGCTGAAATGCCTGGCATGTATACTAGAGGTGATTATGATTTAGCTGGTTTTGTTGTGGGCGCAGTAGAAAAAGATGCTGTCATTAATGGTGAACATACACAAGAAGATAATATTATTATTGGCATTGCTTCATCTGGACCGCACTCTAATGGTTATTCTTTGATAAGAAAAATCTTAGAAGTCAATAACACCGACTTAAATGAGGTTTTGGGTGATAAAACCATTGGACAGCATTTATTAGAACCAACACAAATATACGTTAAACCCATACTTGAATTATTAGATTCGGCCATTGAAGTTAATGGAATTGCTCACATCACTGGTGGCGGTTTGATGGAAAATATCTCAAGGGTTATTCCAGAAGGATTGGCTATCAGCATTGATTTATCCAGCTGGGAAAAGATGGATGTTTTTAATTGGCTTCAGGAAAAAGGTAATTTATCTGATCAAGAAATGTTAAGAACTTTTAATTGCGGCATAGGTATGGCTCTTATTATTAACAAAGACGACAGTGTCGAATGCCAAGAGTTAATAAAGAGCACTGGTTTGAGATGTTGGGAAATTGGCACGGTAAGAAAATCACAATCCGAAAAAGAAGATGTAGAATTCATCAATTAACATGGCTCAAGCTCACATACTTAATATAGCTGTATTTATTTCTGGCACAGGCAGTAATCTGGCAGCAGTTATTGATAAACAGCAAAAGTATGGTTATCGGGTAAGCTTAGTTATTAGCAATAAAAAAAATGCCATTGGATTACAACACGCACATAAAAATAATATCCCTGTTTACACTTTTACTTGGGATCAACAGGATTCTGAATTATTACATTTAAAAAACACCATAAACGCTCATCAATGTGATTTATTGGTTTTGGCTGGTTTTATGAAAATTTTACCTGCTCCTTTTATCCGTTATTTTGCCAATAAAATAATCAATATTCATCCTTCATTACTGCCAAAATATCCTGGTTTAAATACGCACCAACGGGTTATTGATAACCAAGACAAACAACATGGAGCAACAGTCCATTTTGTTAATGCCCAATTGGATGCTGGAAAAATCATCAGTCAATCTATCATTGAAGTTGAAAACACTGTTGATGTAAAATCTTTGGCCAATAAACTTTTATTCAGAGAACATTCACTTTTACCCCGTACAATAGCTTTGTTTGCTCAAAATCGTGTAGAATGGAAAGATAATATGTTGTTTTTTGAGCATCAACCATTAACCAAACCAATTATTATTAATGATTAAAAAGATTTTAATACTGTTACTTGTTACATCACAAATTAATGCACTTGAACCGTTCAAGGCCGAATATACCGTTTTTAAAGATGGTAAAAAAATTGGTCTTAGCAGTATTGAACTTGATTATGAAGCTCCCTTTTATTCCATTACAGATTACACCAATGGAACGCATGGAATGGCTTCTTTTTTAGGGTTTAAACGCACAGAAACCAGCTTATTTACTGAAAAAGAAGGTGGTTTTTTTCCTGAGTCTTATAGCATGTATCAAAAGGTAGCATTCAACAAACGTAAATCAGATTACCAAGTGGATTATGACAGCCAAACCATCATTGGAAAACACAAGGGTGAAGATTGGCAACTCGATATTCCCAAAGGCTTTAGCACACCGAATCTAGTCACCTTAAGACTATTTAATGATGTCTGTTCAGGAAAAACTGAAAACCTTGATTACACCATAATAAAAGAAGGCAAAGTAAAGCAATATCAATTCACAATGACATCTTCTCAAGACAATATTATTGAAATCGATAGAATACATTCAAAACCTGAGCGCATTACTAAAACTTGGTTAGATACTAATCAAAGGTGCTTACCTGTTAGAACCTATCATATCGAAGAAGGCGAAGACGCCATAGAAACGAAGTTGGTTAAAGTATCACAATCATCTCAACTCTAAGATAATCATTTAAGTCTCTTTAATTATTGATAACCATAAAAACCATTCTTAATGGTTGAAACATAAACTTTATCTTTTACTTTAAAATCGTGATTCAATTTTGCTTGAATAACTTCATGGCTATCAATTAATTTGAGTGTTACCAAATAATGACTGCCTTTATAAACAGATAATTGAACAATGGCGTTATGTTTTGATATCTTTTCTACTAGTATTTGATCGTGATTAATGGCTATTTGGATTTTTGAATCACCCTTGAACTGATCCGAATTGGTCAAGTCAAAAGTACCAATTGCAGTTTCTATCTTTTGATTATTAAGTATTCCACTCAGCAAACTTGATTGATTGGTAAAATTTATGACTGGGATGTTTTCAGGGTGGTTTATTAATTTATCTGGACTTGACCATTGCTGTAATTTTCCATCTAAGATTAAACCAACTTGATCAGCCACCCCACAAGCTTCTTCTAAGCTGTGAGTTACCCATAATGCGGTAGAGTTGTCTTTTTTTAATAAACTTTTCACTTCATGTACTAACTCATTTTTTAAGTCTTGATCTAAACTGGAAAAGGGTTCATCTAATAAGATTATTTGTGGTTTTGGTGCCATCGCTCTGGCCAGTGCCACTCTTTGTTTTTGTCCCCCGGATAATTCATGGGGATAACGTTTAGATAAGTCAGAAATTCTACAAAGGTCTAATAACTCATTGACTCTATTCGGATTGCTTACATTCATACCATATTTAATGTTTTCAAGTACAGTCATATGGGGAAACAAAGCCAGATCTTGAAATAACATACCTACATTTCTTTGCTGAGGATTTACATTAACTTCAGCGCTTGATACTTCTTTGTTATTAATGAATATTTTTCCTGAATTGACAGATTCAAATCCCGCAATTAATCGCAATAATGCGCTTTTTCCACAACCACTTGGACCAATCACGCAGGCAATTTCACCTTTTTTAACAGAAAATGATATGTTTTTATGCAAAGGCGATTTCGAATATCCAAAGTTAACAGATTCTAATTTTAAAATATGACTCATGACTTATTACTAAATTTTTTATTGATGAAAATTACAGGGAGTAAACTAACCATAACAATACAAAGGGCTGGAAATGCAGAATCAGCCAAGCGCTCATCTGATGCCAGTTCATAAGTCTTTACTGCTAACGTATTAAAGTTGAAAGGTCTTAATACCAAGGTAGCTGGAAGTTCTTTTAATAAATCCACAAACACCAAAAGTAATGCTGTGAGAATACTGCCTTTAATCAAAGGTAAATGAATCGCCTTAAATGTCTGCCATTTATTTTTGCCGCTTAAAAAACTCGCCTCATCAATATGATTGTTTATGCCTTGGTAAGCAGAATTAATGGGTTGAATGGCTACCGCCATAAAACGAATAATATAAGCTGTTGTTAATACAATAAAACCGCCACTTAAAATTAAGCCGACTGAACCATAACCAAAATAATTCATAACCGAATTAATAGCATGGTCTAGCCATCCAAATGAAATCACAACACCTACTGCAATCACAAGCCCAGGAATAGCATAACCGACACTCATTATATTTACCAATACTTTAATATGAGAGGCTTGGCTGTATCTTTTTATGGTAATCATGAAAGCAGCAATTGCAACAGTAAGAATTGCCACAATAGATGCCAAACTAACAGTATTCCAGATCAGCTCTACATAAACAAAAAACTCTGTCTGAATATTCGATTTTAACAGCATAAATACCAATAAAATAATGGGTATAAAAAAGCCCACAAACACTATAAATAGACAATATAGCGTAACACTCCATTTTTTAAAGCCAGACAACACCAGTCTTGCAGATTGATTTTGGGTAGAATTAACAACATGAAATCGGGCTTGTGATCTTGAGAGTTTTTCAATCATCATGACTATAATGACGATGAATAAAATCATTGCAGCAATTTGAGCAGCTCCTGTAAGACTGCCTAATCCAGACCATGTCTTCAAGATACCTGTTGTTAATGTTTGTACTCCAAAATATTCAACAGTGCCATAGTCAGCAAGAGTTTCCATTAAAACAAGCGCCAATCCACCAAATAAAGCAGGTCTGGCTAATGGCAATGCGATGCGATAAAAATAGACTGAATGATTTTTACCCAAGCTATTATTCACTTCTAATAAACTTTTTGGCAAATGACTAAATGCCGATCGACATAATATATAAATATAGGGATAAAGGACAAATGATAGAACTATGCAAGCACCTGCAAAAGATCTTATATTGGGGAAATAGTATTCATTAAACCCCAAACCATAATAATCTCTGATTATTTGTTGTACAGGCCCAGATACATCTAAAAACCAGGTATATGAATAAGCCACTATATAGGCGGGCATGGCCATTGGTAAAATGAGCAACCAAGAAAGTATTTTACGTCCAGGAAAATCATAAATTGCAATAAACCAGGCACTAGATAATCCTAATATGATTGCCAAAATTCCGACAAAAAGCATCAGCATTAATGAACTATTTAAATAAGAACCTAATACTGTATCAATTAAATGATTCCATATTTCAATTTCAGGGAATATGAGTTGAACAAATAAAGCAATAAATGGAAGAACAAAAACAAATGCAATAATCCATATTATTACCCAAGTTTTGTTAAATTTATTTTTTCCATTATTTACAAACAAAGATTTTACCTAAAAATCACTTCCATCCAGCTCTGTCCATTAATTTAACTGCTTTGGAGTTATTAAGACCCAATTCTTTTAAATTAATATCATCTTGCTTAAATTCTCCCCAGGATGCTATTAATGAATTGATGGCTACATTTGCTCTGACGGGATACTCTCCATTTTCTTCAGCATACCATTTTTGAGCCTCTTCATTAACCAAATACTCCATTAATCTAATCGCATTATCTTGATTTTTACTGGCTTTAGTTAATGCCACTCCTGAAATATTAACATGAACACCTCTGTCGTCTTGGTTTGGCCAATAAATAGCAATTTTTTCAGCGGCTTTCTTTTCAGCTTCATCATTAGAATTCAACATTCCAAATAAATAATATGTATTTGCAATGGCAATATCACATTGGCCAGCCGCTACAGCTTTTATTTGATCCCTGTCACCACCTACAGGTTCTCTTGCAAAGTTGTTTACAAAACTCTTGGCCCATGTTTCGACATTTTCTTCACCAGTGGAGGCAATCATGGAAGCAATGAGTGATTGGTTATAGATATTGGATGATGACCTTATACATATACGATTTAACCAAGATTCATGACTCAAATTTTCATAAGATGAAAGTTGATTTGGATTGATTCTGTCTTTGGCATACATTATTGGACGAGCACGGAGCGATAAACCAAACCAATGCCCTTCTGAATCTCGTAATTTTTTTGGAATCAAATCATTGAGGATTTGACTATTAACAGGTTGGGTTAGATTAAATTCTTGAGCTCTGAATAATCTACCAGCATCCGATGTAATTATTAAATCTGCTGGTGAATTCATACCTTCAGATTTTAATCTTTCAATCAACGCGTCTGCTTTACCTGTTACTAAATTAACTTTTATGCCTGTTTGCTTTTCAAACTCAATAAATAATGGTTTTATTAACGCCTCTTTTCTTGCCGAATAAACATTAATTTCAGCATCATTTTTTTGATCACAACTCATTAACAATGTGCCAATGAATAATAGAGCAGTAAAATAGACAAAGAGATTTTTCAGCATGATCAGACTCGAAATTAAAAAATATCATTTTAATGATAACGATTCTCATTTACAACTATCAAGGAGTTTAATGTCTAATATTTTCTTTTATTTTAATAAACTGTAAAGAATTAAATATTTCTCAATAAAAATCATTCAACGAAATCTAAATCAACCAAAAATGAAGGCTTGATAAAATTTAGTACAAAGAGGGCAGTTGTTCTGCCAATGCTCCTGAAGGTCTTTGACCATTGGCATCCAACCCTTTTCCTTTTACTTGTTTTATCCATAACTGTTTATCAAATTTAACACTGTCATGCTTGCTGTATAAACTATTGTCTAATTCAGTAATCATTTTTTGCATTTGAGGATTAACCCATATTTTGATTTGAGTAATATTAAACACCTGTTTTTCAGGATATTGTTGATTCCACCAAGACAATAAAGTTTGATCTAATTGTTTAATATCTTGTTTTTCTATGGCATTGAGAATCTGATTTTTGCTGATGATAATTTTCTTAGGCTTTGATTGCTGTTGGTTGTGTTTGGCTGGTTTTCTAATGAAAAATATTGTTGTCAATAACCACAAAACAGCAAAAACGGCAGTCAATATTTTCCATAAAGCACTCTCTTTTTCTACTATTTTTGTGACGACATTTGAACCTTCAGGTGTGGTATCATTGGTTATTATAGTTGAATCTTGTGGTTTGTTATCATCCATTAAGTTAGGCACATCAGGTTGCTGGACAGCAAACTCACCTGCTTCAACTTGTAATGTTACTGGTGGCAGTTTAGCATATTCGATTTGATCAGTTTTTGTGTTATACCATTCCAAACTGTATTCTGGAATTCTAATGGCTCCTGCATAAGTTGGAATCAACGCCAATTTAACTTGCTTGTAACTTTTAATACTTTGAGCTGTATTTTCTGTCTGGGTTTGCGGTTGTTCAGGGTAAACGCGAATATCATCAATATAGCCCAAATCGATATCAGGGATCTGGGTTTCACTTAATCCTTCGACATACAAGGTGATGGTTCTAGTTATTGGCTCACCTACTTTATAAGGTCCATCAGACCAATCTTGAGATATTTGAATGTCATTTGCAGGCAACCAATCTTTTCCAATAGACGATTGTGGAATAGGTTTTATATCAAATGACAAAGATTGTGATACGGCACGCACTGGTTTTCCAGTTGAAAACATGCTATAACTTCTTCTGGAGGTATTGTCTCGTCCATTAAACAAAATTGGATTCATGACAAGAGTACCACTTTTTTCAGCAAAAAGTGCGTAATGTCTCTCTATGACTTCATATGTTTTGCCATCTCTATTGGTACGGTAATTGGCTCCTTTATCCAGCTGTGAAACTAAGATTCCGCTAGCAACCGGTTCAGATAAGCTGCCTTCACTTAAAGAAATTGAATAGAACAATTTAACTGTTAAGATGATTTGCTCTTTAACATAGGCGCTGGTTTTATCTGTTTCTACTTCAATAAAAATATCACCACTGGCTTTGGCATTGGGATCATTTTGTGCAGTGGTAATCTTTATTGGTTGAGTGGATTCATTACCTAATTTAATAGCAGGAATTACGGCTTCCCCAACTCCCAAAGACATTAACGAGATCTGCCATTTCTTTTCTACTGAATAACTGTTATTAACAATATTTGTAGATGAGGATTGACTGCTTCCCAATACCCGAAAATCTTTTTCTAATACAGATAAATCAGGTTGATCGTTGGTGTTTTCATCGGTTGATATAACCAAATTAAAAGTTTCACCAATAACGATTTGAGTGCGATCAACTTGAGCTGTCACATCAGCTTTTGCCGAAATGCTCATCATTAAAAAAAGGACTATAAATGTATTTCTACCAATCATCTGTTTCATCGGGTTTTGTATTCTGTTGGTTATATTGATAATAAAATTTACGCCTCAATAATCCACCTGGATCATCAGGAATGCGCCTTAACCATTGTTCAATGGCTTCTTTGTTTTCAGCATTTTCTGCTAACTCTTCAGGCGTTAATTGTACTTCTTCTGGTTCTTGTTGCAGTTTTTCTTCTTCTGCTTTGTCTTTCTCTTCTAATTCTTTTTGTTTTCTTTCTTCTTCCTGTTTCTCTTCTTCGGTCATTTCAGCTTGATCTTGGTTTTGTTCTTGGTTTTCTGGATTATCGCTTTGATCTTGGTTTTGTTCTCCTTCTTGTTGTTCACCTTCTTGATCTTGCTGTTCTTGTTGCTCTTGCTCACCACTTTCTTGCTGATCTTGTTGTTCTTGATTTTCTTGATCTTGTTGATCTTGGTCTTGATTTTCTTGGTCTTGTTGCTCTTGTTCTTGTTGTTGCTGTTGTTCTAATGCCTCTTCAACTTTTTTCTTGTTATAAAGCGTATCTTCATCGTCTGGTCTTAATTCCAATGATTTTTTATAGGCATCAAGGGCTTCTTGCAACTTTCCACTGGCTGCTAAAGCATTGCCTTGATTATACAGACCATTAGCCGTGCCATCATTGAACAAATTTTGAGCTGCTGTATAATCTTCATTCCTAAAAGCAGCTGTGGCTTTCCATTGATCAGATTTAGCCACATCATAGGCGGTTTGTGCTTGATCATTTTTTATGTATTGAGCTGCTTGTTGATCAGAGTTCATCCACAAATCATCCCAATCAAACGCATAACTTTGTTGTGGCGTTTGTAAACCAACAACCAAAAACAAACTGAGTAATACACCTTTTCGAAACAATAAAAGCATTAATGGAATCAACAGCAACGCTAACCAAGGTCCTTCATCTATGTACTTTTCAGAATTAAACGCATCATCTTCCGGTTTGTTTTCTTGTTCAGCTTCACCCTCATCACCCACAACTGTTGGCATTAAAAAATTAATGTCTGATGTGTCTCCTGTAATCTGAGCAAAACGCCCGTTGCCTGAAGATGACAAAGCTTTAAGAGCTGATATTTCAAGCTTTGGAATAACAATATTCCCTGCTTTATCTTTAACAAAACCGCGTGATGACGGGATGGGTGCGCCATCTTTGGTTCCAATCGCCAATACTGATGTATTTATATTATTACTGGCCAATTCTTCTGCAACAGTTTCTGCACGATCTGAATTAACTCCATCACTCAATAGAATAACTTCACCATTGGGGTAACCAGCCTGAACTAAGAGCTCTTGAGATTTTTTCAAAGCGATATCAACACGTGATCCTTGCACTGGCATAATATCGGGAGTAATCGCTTTTAACATGAGTGCTATGGTCTCTGTATCATCTGTTAAAGGTGTTACCACAAAAGCATCGCCTGCATAAACTACCAATGCCGTTTGTCCGTCTTTTCGGGCTTCTAAAATATCATTTATTTTAAACTTGGCTCTTTCTAGGCGGTTGGGTTTTATGTCATCAGCTAACATTGAACGTGAAACATCCAAAGCAATGATTAAGGCTGACTGATTTTTAATCACTGGAGATGGTTCTTTTTTATAGGCGGGACCAGCAATGGCTATAACTGAAATAATGGCTATAGGCCACAATAACCAAGACCAGTTGCTGCCTTTAGCGGAAGATTTAATTTTAATCGCTTGCAGCAAATGCGGATCACAAATTTTAGACCAACCATCGTCTTTTGATTCATTTCTTTGCAAAAACCACACAATAAATAAAACAATCGGCAAACTCCATAAAACCATGGGGCGAATAAAATGTAGGTTATTAAATATTTCTGTAATGATTGACATATTAACCCCGCAACCTAAAAACAGTTAAGAGTAACAACATGGATAAAGTCAATGGCCAAAAAAACAATACTTCGGTTGGTCGGTAAAATTGGTCTTCTTTTGCTAAAGGTTCCAATTCATCCAACATACCATAAATATTATCTAATTCTTTGGTGTTACGGGCTCTGAAATATTGACCGCCTGTTAATTCAGCTATTTTTTTAAGTGTTGCCTCATCTAAATCTAACGATGGATTGATTCTTCGGTTTCCAAAAAGTGTTTGACGATAAACTTCATCAGCGCCAATACCTATGGTGTACACTTTTAATCCTTCTTGTTCGGCTAATTCTGCTGCTTTTAACGGTTCGATTTCACCAGCTGTATTTTGACCATCAGTCAATAAAATAAGAATTCTGTTATTATCGGATGTAGAACGGACTCTCTTAACCGCCAAACCAATGGCATCGCCAATTGCGGTGGCTTTGCCAGCAATGCCAATGATAGATTCAGATAAGAGGATATTTACTGTTTTTCTATCAAAAGTTAAAGGTGTTTGTAAATAAGCTTGTTGACCAAAAAGAATTAAACCTATTCGATCGCCTTTCCTTCTTTCAATAAAATCGCCCGCCACATATTTAATCATGGTTAAACGGTCTACTTCTCTGCCATTGATTTTCATATCTGTTTCTTGCATTGAACCAGAGACATCCACTGCTAACATTAAATCTCTGCCTTCAACTGGCAAAGCGATGGCCTCACCAATCCAAACAGGCCTTGCTGCTGCTGCTAACAACAATAACCAAGCAACAATGGCCAAAGCCTTGATCCACCATTGAGTTTGTTCAGTAACACCGGCTAATGAATTCCAAAATTTTGCAAAAAAGGGAACTTTTACTGTGGTGATACTGGATTGTTTGACTGCTGGCATCAACCAAATCAATAAGGGTAACGCTGCAAGATAAAAGACTGCTGGCCATTGAAACTCAAGCATTAGAGACTCCTTTGCTTGGCTGTTTATTCATCAACTTATTATATTTCTTTTGGTATTTTATGGCTTGTGGAAAATAGTTTTTTACCGTGGCGATTAAACGTGAAGCATCATAATCTATGTGTTTTTGATATTGTGCTTGGGTCAATTCTTTTTTAAAATCATCAAAAACATTTTTTGAAACACGTTTATTTAAATAGTCAATCCACGCAGTCCCAGTTAACGTACTGCCTTGTGAATCATTCAACACATGCACAACAAAACGGTTTAACAGGTTTGAAATATCTATGGCTAATAAGTGTTTATTATCGTGTTTTTTATAAGCATTGCGGACCTCTGTCAAGGCTTGTTGCATCAGATTATTTAAGTGCTTTGTGTGTCTTATTTGGATGATTTTTTTCATTAAAAAATAAATCACTACCATGGATAATATTATTAAAATCCACCACCCAGGTGCTAAGGGCCAAATACTTGGATCAGCCGGCAAGTGAATGTCTCTTAATTCTAAAACTGGGGCAGTCTTATCCATTTTGACCGCCTTTATTTTCAATACCACTTCGAAAAACTGACCATGCAACATCAGGAACTTTAATGGCTTGTTTTATTTTATCCTGCAATTTATCATTGGTTAATATTGGGATTACGGGCACACCCGATTTTTGAACATTTTCATACACATTATCCAAATGTTGATTTTGTCTGGTTTGCATACTGTTTACATCGCTGTTTTTTTTGGTGTTAAAAACAACCGACTTATCGCCATTGTTGACTCCATACACTCCTGGTAAAGGTGTATGAATCTCAAATTCATCGGTGATAAATAAAGCCAAAACATCATTGTGCTTCTTTAATTGCATCAAGTGTTGTTTCACTTCTTCGCCCAAATGATAAAAATCACTGACAATAATAATCAAAGAACCCGGACGAATAATCGATCTCAGTCTTTTTAAGGCGTCTTGTAATTGGGTAGCATCTTGATCTGCAACGTGTTCGTCTGCTTGCACCAAATGTGCAATCAATCGCATCATACCTCGCTTTCCGCCCACAGGTTTTTGATGATGAATACCATTTTTGCCATAACTCATCACGCCAACTCGGTCTCCATTTTTTACAGCAGCCCAAGACAATAAAGACGCCGCTTTAGCAGCAGTGACGGATTTGAACTCTTTGCGTGTTCCAAATGCCATGGATGTATTGGTATCCATTAAGATATGAATAGGTCTTTCGCGTTCTTCTTGAAACAATTTAGTATGCGCCGTCCCAGTTCTGGCTGTCACCAACCAATCCATGTTTCGAATGTCATCACCGGCTTGATAGACACGCGATTCTTGGTAATCCATCCCACGGCCACGAAATCGAGAATCATGTAAGCCTGAAATCGCTGAACTGGCTTTTTTACGACTTGAAAGAGACAACGTTTTAGCATGAACCTGCTGTTGCACCAATGCTTTAGTGGTCACCTGAGTAGCCGAATTGTGACTGTTCTTATTCATCAATGAATGGTCTAAACTATTGGAACAACTTTAAGTAACCTGTTGATAATCTCATCAGGTGTTATTCCTTCAACTTCTGCCTCAAAACTGAGTATAATGCGGTGTCTCAAAACATCATGAATAACATGGTGGATATCATCTGGTAGTAAGTGATCCCTGCCACATAAAAATGCATAAGCTCTTGCACATCTATCTAAAGCTATGGTTGCACGAGGAGATCCACCATAACTGATCATTTCAGCTAGCTGTTTATCATATTTTTCAGGGTTTCTTGTGGCTAAAATTAATTCAACCATATAATTTTGTAAATTTTCAGCTACATATAAATTAAGTACATGTTGTTGAGCTTCAAATACATTTTCTTGAGTCAGGTAGGCTGAGTCTTTTGCAGGCTTTTGATAACCTACTTTGTCACGGTCTTGGGCCAGCTTTAAAATATCTTTTTCTGTATGAGCATCTGGATAATCAATTGCAACATGCATTTGAAATCTATCTAATTGCGCTTCAGGCAATGGATAAGTCCCTTCTTGTTCAATCGGATTTTGAGTGGCCATGACTAAAAATAATTGAGGTAATGGATAGGTTGTGCTGCCGATGGTAATTTGTTGTTCGCCCATGGCTTCAAGTAAAGCCGATTGAACTTTAGCTGGAGCTCTATTGACCTCATCTGCTAAGATTAAGTTATGAAAAAGCGGGCCTTTTTGAAACTCAAAGTCACCTGTTTGAGCGCGGTAGATTTCCGTTCCTGTTAAATCTGATGGCAACAAATCTGGGGTAAATTGAATGCGCTTAAAATCACCTTCAAGACGTTGAGCCAAGGCATTAATCGCTGTTGTTTTAGCCAATCCGGGAGCGCCTTCAACCAATAAATGGCCATGAGATAACAATGCCATTAATAACCGGTCAACAAGTTTTTCTTGTCCAAAAATTTCTTGTGACAATGATTCTTTAACTGCTTGAAAAATTTTAGCCGTTTCGGCAAGTTGATTTGCTTGTTGTTCTGAATTTGTATTATCCATGCTCATTATTAATTATTAGACCCGTTTATGACAGACCGCATATAATAAGGTTCAAATTAATTGAATTCAAGTCATAGATAAAGGGCAGTTAAAAAAATAGAGTTTATGATTGGTTAAGTCAATATTAATGATAGTTTAATAGATAATCTGAACCTTGCTAAAATTGATAAAGAGGAACAACTGCGGCAATCTCAAGATGTGACCATGATTCTGAATTAAACAAAAAAGCAAATTTCCATGAAGAACTCGAAGAATAAAGGTCAGATATTTGTTGTGCGGTTTTTTTATTAAATTAACGCCGCCAGCAACTACCCGAGTAAATTGGCTGTTTTTTTGCAAAAAAGAAGACAGTTTTCGGAGGTCAGATTGACTGGCCTTGTTAAATTTAAGGCCGACATTCTAACCATATTCTCTCTTTCGGATGATGTTCCGCAATTGTTGCCAGAGCATCATCTAGCTCTTCGTCACTTGCTGGATCTATCTCATAGCTGAAGTTTGTAATATCAATATCCATTTCTCTATAACGACCCAACTCAGATTCACTCAAAACACTACCACCAACCCAAAGAGGGTACTTACCTGTTTTAATTACTGGTTCGAGTTCTCGAAACCCTTCTTTTGTAACTGCGAATATGATCATAGGAATTTAACAACAGTTATCACTCATAATGCCAATATGACTGGTAATATTTAGTTTAAAGCGCATTTTTATCATGGTCTTTTGTTATTAATTTTAAAGTAAATATACTTTATCACAATGGCTTTCTTTTTAAAAGGCATTGGATTCTGCTCTCGTTGAGGCTCGGCTAGAACGATAGTAATATGATAGTACTCTCATTGAATCTGATTTTTTCCTTATCATGATAAACTTCATGTGCTTGGTGAATAGTTTTGTCCTTATTCTAATTGGAAATTATGGAATCATCATGAAATTGCAGCAGTCGTTCGTCGTTCCTCATTCGCAATGACATGTTTTTCATAGCTTTTCCTTTGCGATACTTTGCGCCTCCTTTGCGCTCTCTGCGTTCCTTACCTTGATCTTGATCTTTAATCAGTATTTTTAATCGATCAACTGAGTGGCCTCAGCTAAATCCACACTGACCAATCTCGAAACACCAGGTTCTCGCATGGTCACACCATTGAGTTGATTGGCTATCTCCATGGTCACTTTATTATGAGTAACAAACAAGAATTGTACTTTGTCAGACATTTCAGCTACCATTTTTGAAAATCGACTGACATTGGCATCGTCAAGAGGCGCATCTACTTCGTCAAGCATACAAAATGGCGCAGGATTAAGATTGAAGATAGAAAACACCATGGCAACTGCAGTTAATGCTTTTTCTCCACCTGACAATAATTGTATATTTGAAATGCGTTTTCCGGGTGGCCTTGCCATGATTGAAACACCTGTGGTCAGTAAATCGTCACTGGTGAGTTCAAGATAACAATGTCCTCCTCCAAAAAGCTTAGGAAACAGAACTTTAATATTGGTATTTATGGCTTCAAACGTGTCTTTGAATAAAGTACGTGTTTCTTTGTCTATTTTTCTGATGGCTTTTTCTAAGGTTTCCAAAGCCTCTACCAAATCTTCATTTTGTTTGTCCAAGTAATCTTTGCGCTGGCTTTCTTGTTCGTATTCTGAGATCGCCGCCAAATTGACTGGTTGCAAACGGACTATACTACGATCCATTCTTTCTAGTTCGGTGTTTTTGAAATCAATATTCTGCCCCTCAACAATATCATTTAACACAACTTTGGCTTCAAAGCCTTTCTCTGTTATTTGTTCTTGATAGGCATCGGCTCTTAATTTATGGCCTTGGTGCTCTAATCTGGCGTTCTCTAGCTTAGTTCGAGCATGTTCGATACTGGCATTATGATCACTGCGTTGACGCTCTAGTAACTCTAGCTCATTTTGACTGGCTTGTACTTCTTGACGTAATTTATCCCTGAGTTTTTCTGTATCAACTCGCTTTTCTAACAAGCGCCCGAGCTCTTTTTGTTTTTCTTCAATAGGATTAGCATCTTGAGAAATTTGAGCAATCAAATCTTTTTGTCTGACTTGCAATCTTTCGCTGTGCTGTTGCATTCGAATAATGCTGTGATTTGCAGAATTTATTTTACTTTGTAGTGATTGCAACAGCAATTTTTGTTGATAATAAAAATTGGAAGTGTCTGACAAAGATTTTTTCGCTTGTTCTTTTGTTGCAACCAAATCATGTTGCTGACGTTCTTGATTGTGCTTTTGTTCTTGTAATTCGGTAGAGATAGCAATGGCTTCTTCCAGAGCTGCACGGGCTTTTTTTACACTGGCTTCATCGATTTCAATTTGAACTTGTAACTGTTCTGATTCCGTATTAATCTGAATATGGCGTGATTGAATTTGTTCAATTTTATGCGTTTTAGAAGAAATATTGGCATTCAATTCAGACAAACGCCTGTGCCCCATGTTGACATCTAATTGTAATTGTTCTTTTTGTTGTTCAAGTTGAGCAATATCAGATCGTGCTTGTTCAATATTGTTGACCAATTCATCAATAGAAATCTCAATGACCTCAATGCCTTTATCCAAATCTTTTAATTCTTTTTTACGCAGCAAAAACCCACCTGCGTTTTTACCTTGGCTGGTTTTAAGCCAGTTTTTACCAATAAGAATGCCATCACTCGTTATAAAAGATTGTCCTGACAATAACTTACTTCTGTTTTGTAAAGCGTGAGATATATCGTCACTGATAAAAATATTATTAAACCATTCATTCAATACCTCTGGTCCTTTTACCCTTTCTGCTAAACTGCCCGCCGTGGCTTTGTTTTGTTGCTGACTATTTTCAACAATGGTCAAGTGTCCATATTTCCAATCTGATAATGCAGACTCTAGTGATGTTTTTTCTTCGGCTACTAAAGCTTGTAATTGATCGCCCAGAGCTGTTTCAACGGCTTTTTCCCATCCGGCTTCTACTTCTAGTAATTGTGACAGTTTTTTTGCTGAATCAAGATGATATTGGCTATACCATTGTTTTGATTCTTCATCATTATCACTCATGGCTGCTTGTTGTAATGCTTGTAACGAACCTCTTCTGCCCTTTGATTGATGCAGTTGCATTTGTTGCTGGTTTAACTTATCTTGATCTTGGCGCAGTTGAACTACTTTAAGCTCTTGATTTTGTTTGATCAGTTCAAGCTCTTCAACTTTTTCTTCTTGAACCAACTGGTTTTCTTCTTGTTTAAATTGCAGTTCCTGTAGCTCTTTTTCTAGTGGTAAGGCTGTTGCGGTTGAACTTTCTTTGGTTAAGGCTTGCAACCTTTCTGCTTGTCTACTTAACTGTTGATCAAGACTGGCAATTTTAGTTTGCTCTACTTCAATAATTCGATTTTTTTCTGCAATTTGACTGACTAAATCATTCCAAGCTGATTGCCATTCTAATAATTCGTCTTCTAATATTGAGAAGGCTTGTTTTTTTTCAGCCACTAGTTTTTCAGATTTTTCTAATTCAGGTTCAACTTTTTTAAATTCATTTTGAGTATTATCCAAATCTTGCTGATCTTTAGATAATTGTTCCTCACTAATATTCAGCGCATTTTCCGCTTCTTGTAACTCTTTATTCAATCGTTCTGATAGTGATTGAGAATGGCTAATGAATTGCTCAATTTTTCCTATTTCTGCATTGACCAAATAAAGTTCTTCTTGAACCTTATTGCCCTTATCTTGTAGGACATGGTGGGCAATTCTTTGTTTGTCAATTTGAGTCTCACTGCCTGTTAAACCAGATTTAATTTCTTCTAATGCTAAATCATATTCATTCACAAGCGCTTGACTTTTGTTGGTTTTATTTTGCCACTTGTCCCATTTTAAAGCCATTAACTCCACTTCAAGCACTCTGAATTTTTCTTGTAAGACCTTGTATTTTTCAGCATTTTTGGCTTGTCGCTTCAGGTGATTAATCTGTTTCCCTACTTCTGCCCTTAAATCATCTAACCTTTCTAAATTTTCTCTCGTGTGTTTGATTCTGCGTTCTGTTTCTCTCCTGCGTTCTCTGTATTTAGAGATGCCAGCAGCTTCTTCGATATAACTTCTTAATTCTTCAGGCTTTGATTCAACCACTCTAGAAATCATACCTTGTTCAATGATTGCATAACTGCGCGGACCTAATCCAGTTCCTAAAAACAAATCAGTTATGTCTTTTTTTCGACATTTGGTTTTGTTCAAGTAATATTTGGATTGTCCATCTCTAGAAACCAATCTTTTAACTGAAATCTCATTGTATTTTGCAAACTCTCCTTGTGCAATGCCATCTGTATTATCAAAAACCAATTCAACTTGAGCCGTTCCAACAGGTTTGCGAGAACTAGAACCACTAAATATAACATCTGTCATCGAACCACCGCGCAACATTTTGGCACTGGTTTCTCCCATTACCCAACGAACGGCGTCGATAATATTGGACTTGCCACAGCCATTTGGTCCTACAACCCCGATGAGGTTGGATGGCATCAGAAATTCAGTAGAGTCAACAAATGACTTAAATCCTGCTAATTTTATCTTGGTTAAACGCATATAGACTTGCTAATCCTTTTTATTTTGGTTAAGGTGCATTTTTTTAAACAACACATTATGCCATGACTACAACGCCAAGCAAAGAACTAGAAACATTTGTTAACCCACAAAAAGACAGAGATTATAAAATTTCTATGAGAATCCCTGAATTTACCTGTTTGTGCCCTAAAACTGGCCAACCTGATTTTGCAACCATATTTTTAGATTATACGCCTGATGAATTGTGTGTAGAACTTAAATCGTTGAAGTTATATGTCTGGTCTTTCAGAGAAACAGGTGCTTTTCATGAAGCGATAACAAATAAAATTCTAGATGATTTGGTAAAAGCCACAGACCCACGTTGGATGAGAGTTCGAATTGAATTTATGGTTCGTGGTGGAATTTACACTGATGTGACAGTTGAACACCACAAAAAATAAATGCAAAAAAAATGGGCAGGATGGTTCTGCCCATTAACTAAATCTAGCATCTGTTCTTTGGCTTATTTACTTTTTTACTTTCCTGATTAATTTAATAATTGATAATATCCAATGGATATTTTTCTTAATCTAAGAACAGTTCAAAACCATTTGTAAATATCACATCAAAATCACCAAACTCACCTAATTGAATTTGATTAAATGGCATTTTGGTATCATTGTTACATTGGAAAAAAGTTCCATCGCCAACACCTAAACATATGCGTGTGAAGGATTCCGTAAAATCTAAATCATCACCTGAAACCACTACATCCAAAATATTGTCATGGTTCATTAATCCTAATTTAATTGATTTGAAACTCCCTTGAAAGCCACTAATGTTATTACAACTAAATGTTCCAATTCCGCTATTTAGACAGACTTTATTGATACCTGGGTTATCTCCTATTAAATTTGAAAAAACAACATCTACATCGCCGTCACCTTCTAGGTCGCCAATGGCTAAACCTGATGTCCTATTGGTGTCTGCATTAATCGAGGTACAATTTAAATCGGCATCTCCATCATTAATACAAAGATGATTCATTTCACCATCAGCATTTGTAATAACATCCAATATATTATCGCCATCAAAATCTGCTACATGGATAGAGTAAGCATCAACTGTAGTGGTTTCACAAGAACCAAAACCACCTAATCCATCACCCAGACAAATTTCTAGAGATGATAAACGTGAAATCACAACATCGAGAAAACGGTCGCCATTCATATGTGCCAATTGTACTTCGTAACTTAAATCATCATTGGTATTTATGAATGTTGTACAGGGTTCAAAAGTTCCATCTCCTAACCCCAAACAAGAATACTGAAAACTGTGTACTGATGAAATCAAAACCATATCAGTCATGTTGTCGTTGTTAATATCACCTAAAACAGCGTTGATAGTTTCATCTGTTCCTGGATCGAATGTATCACAAGTAGAGTAACCACCTTTACCATCTCCCAAACAAACCGTTGGTAAGTCAAAAGCATAATAATCGAATACTGCATCTAAGTGTGAATCTTGATTGATATAACCCACTGCCACATTTTCTTTTACACTAGAAGAGCTTGATGCATTACAAATACTGGTACCTCCATTACCATTGCCTGAACACAACAAGCTAAAATCAGCAGAATGTTCTAAAAATGTTGTCCCGACAATGTCCAATTTATCTTGGCATGGACTGACTCCTTTGAGTGATAACACGTAATTACCTGTTGCTGGACTGTTATTTTCCCATGCTCGAAAATGGCCTGCGTCTGTATTTGCAGCATGTATAAAAGTGGAATCTGACCCAAATAACTGATTAGCAACATTATCTAAAGGATCATCAGAAAATCCTGCAACTACCAAGACATACTCACCTGCTTGTGATAAGCCAAAATTTGAGCCATCGGTAGCAATACCAGTTAATGTTGAATGATATGGCGCTGTACTGGGCGGTGTGTCATCATTGTACAAAACTGGCGTGCCACGTTTGTCAAACAAAAACAATCGGGTATCAAAATCCGCTGTGGCAAATGGTTGTGTATTTGAATCTGATGTAATTTGAAAATTTTCAGGATCATCAATTTTAATACAATAGGCATCTCTGTTATCATCTGGGCCAGTGGTTTTACCAAATAAATATGGCAATGATCCACTGCCTCTGGTCACTTGCGCTTGACCGTCTGGAAAGCTGGCTGCATCATTAATTTCAGTCCATTTTGTAAAATCGGCGAACTCTCCTAATTCTACATTGGTTAATTTTAACCTTTCATC
>JBGCFT010000125.1:0-4172 GCA_045107085.1 Marinicellaceae bacterium
AAGTCAGTATGTTCAAAAACTGTTAAAAAAATAAGTATCAAATCACGATTTGAGGCGATTTCATTATAAACTCAGGATATTATCGGTGTTTTAAACACAAATAAGCTCATGAAATATCTCTTAATTACTTTTTACTTTTTATCATTAATTCAAAATGCCTGTGCAGAGAATGTTAATCCACTTGAATTGGATCAGTTAATCCAATCAAAAATCAGTGACGAGTCTCCTGGTATCGCAGTTGGTGTGGTTAAAAAGGGTGAAATAATTTATGAAAAGTATGTTGGATATGCTAATTTATCCGATCAAATTAAGATCAATTCCAATTCAAAATTTAATATAGCCTCAAATGCCAAGCAATTTACAGCACTGGCGGTTTTATCATTGGTCAACCAAGATAAACTTCAATTAGAAGAGGATTTTAGGAAATATTTACCTGATTATTTTCCCCACATTAAAGAGAAGATTACTGTCCAACATTTATTAAACCACAGCAGTGGGATTCGCGATTATTCAGATTTATTGAGTCTACAAAGTGAACCCTGGTGGAAACAAGTGGGTTTAGATAATACTGATGTGTTGAATTTAATTAAAGATCAAAAAGAACTCAACTTTAAACCAGGAACGGCTTACTTGTATAGTAATACTGGATATATCATATTATCAGCGTTAGTCGCAGAAATCAGTGGTATTTCTTTCAAACAATTTAGTACTGCATTGTTTAAAACAATGGGAATGCACAATACTTACTTTAACGATAATTACATGGCAGTTGTTAAAAATAAAACATTGCCCTATAACAATTGGGGCGATGGTCAATGGCAACAATATCCAATGGTTGTTGATTTACATGGCGATGGGTTTTTATATTCAACGCTTAAGGATCAATTAATTTGGGAGCAATTAATTCATACTAAGACAGATGATTTATCAAAATTAATTCAGTTTAGTCAAGAAAACCCGAATAAAAATTCGAGTAATAAATATGGGTTCGGTATAGAATTCAACCATTATAAAGGACAAAAAATACGTGAACATGCAGGAAGTACAGGTTCATACAATGCGCATTTTATGCGTTTTCCAGCTGAAAAGCTAAGCCTTGTTGTGATGAGTAACAATGGTAACGTTTGGAGTACTGGATTAGCTCGAGAAATTGCAGATATCATTTTGCAGCTTAAAAGTACTCAACAATTTTCTGTCATGCCTGAGCAAATTACATCCAAACCACCGACAAAAGATATCACAGGAATTTATCGATTACATGAAGCAGATGGCTCTAGCACTGTCATCACTATATTTGAAAAATCTCATAAACTATACCGTAAAATTCAAAACCGGGAAGACATTCAATTAGTTCACGTTAAGGGCAATGTTTACCAATATGAAACCAATAAAGAACTGAGAATAGCTTTTATTAAAAACAGTAAAGGCGACTATGATTTTGAGCTGTATCATTCTGCTTCTGCAATGCGTTTAGCGCACCGTTTAAAAGATGCCCCAACTTCATCAGAATATTATAAAGCGCTTGAAGGTTCCTATTTTAGTGATGAGTTAGGCATAGATTTTTCTTTAACACATCAAGATGGTAGTGACTTCATCATAGAAATGAATGGCAATACGATTAAATCGAGTTTACTTTCATATGATTTTATGAAATTTAATAATTATTCTTTAAATTTTACACGTGACAAAAATGATCAAGTGAAAGATGTTCTGATTAGTTTTAATCGAGTAAGAAATTTGAGATTTAAAAAAAGTAACGACCAGAAATAACGAAGCTAAGATTATTGTGGAACTAAAAGCCAAAATTAAAAGTTTAAAACGCATTCTAATCTAATTATCTCATGTATAATTATAAATTTTTACACTTATCAATTTATGAAAACAATTAAATTATTATTCATGTCAATGATTCTTCCTTGTTTTGTGCTGCAGGCAGAGGTAACCGTTATTTATAATGTCAAAGGCAATACTATTAACGACGGCTCAAGGATTTCTTTCCAAGCAATTGCTTTTAATGATGGAAAGGTATTGGCCATTGGCAAGGATGAGGAAATATTAAGCGCCTATCCCAATGCAGATAAGATGGATGCCAAAGGTCAAGCAATGCTTCCTGGATTACATGACGCACATGGACATGTGATGAGAATTTCTCGATTACAAAGCCAAGTTAATTTGATGGGAGTGGATTCGTTGAAAGGAGCATTAGATGAAATAAAACAATTTGCAGATGCGCATCCTGAAACCGAATGGATTACTGGTAGAGGATGGAATCAAGTGTTATGGGAAGGCAAACAGTTTCCGACTAAAACAGATCTAGATAATCTTAAGATAGACAAACCAATTTGGTTAGAAAGAGTCGATGGTCATGCTGGTTGGGCCAATTCAAAAGCGATGAAAATTGCCAAAACAAGCACCTATGAAAAGGGCATAGAAGGAGGCGAAATTATAGAGGACCAATTTGGCATCCAAACTGGTGTTTTTATTGATAATGCCATGCACATACTTGAAGATGAAATTCCGCAAGAAAAAGCCATCAATACAGTTGCGCTTATGTCAAAGGGATTGGAGTACTTATCATCACTTGGGCTGACTTCTGTTGACGATGCAGGAATTGATTGGCCGACTTATCAATCTTACAACTACTTAGCAAATCTGAACGAATTACCCATGCGGGTAAATGCCATGGTTCATTCTGGAGATGATAACTTTAAGAAAATGATCGCATTAGGACCAGTTCATAGCTCTGATGACTATCTTCAAATTCATGCTGTCAAATATGTTTATGATGGGGCTCTAGGATCGCGTGGTGCTGCCATGATTGAGGATTATTCGGATCGCCACAATCACAAAGGTTTATTTGTGCAAACTGATGAATTTATTACTGAAAATATATTGAACTTGGCATCAGGAGGTTGGCAAGCAGGTATCCATGCGATTGGAGACCAAGCCAATCGATTGGCAATAAATTTATTGGCCAACCCAAAAGCGCAAACAAAGTCTAATCGAAATCGAATTGAACATTTACAAATAGTCAATATTGATGACATTAAGAAAGTTGCACAATATAATATTATTGCTTCTATGCAACCCACCCACGCTACCTCTGACATGAATATGGCTGAAGACCGTGTCGGTAAGGCTCGCTTGCAAGGAGCTTATGCATGGCAAACGTTAATCAATGATGGGGTTGTGATAGCCTCTGGATCAGATTTTCCTGTTGAATTAGCCAATCCATTTTTTGGTTTACATGCAGCAGTGACCAGACAAGATAGAAACAATCAGCCTTTAAAAGGATGGATACCAGAGCAGGCCATGACTGTTGAACAAGCTTTAGCATCGTTTACAATTAATGCGGCTTATACCAATAGAAAAGCACAAGTATTGGGTAGCCTAGAGCCTGGAAAATGGGCTGATTTTATTCTTGTAGATCAAGATATATTCTCTATTGATGCCAAAGATATTTGGAAAACTGAAGTTCAAGAAACATGGATTGCAGGTCAAAAAGCTTATGATAAAGAAGATTCCTAATAAAAAAGAAATAAAGAAATAAAGAAATTTTGAGACAATTGAAGCGGGTATATACTCTTATTTTGAATTGATTTGAGTCAAAGTACCTTTGGGATACTTAAAATAAGCTGCCCGTTTTATGTCATTAATTTCAACTGTTATTTGAAGCTTTAGTGCTTTATTGAGTGGTTGAAACCAATCAACCAGTAACTGGTTCATTTGTTCGCCAATTTTTTGCTTGACATCTTGAGACCTGCCTTCTAAAAAACGCACATCCAGATGAACAAAGCCATTATTCTCATCACCAGTTGCAATGAAGAAATTTTCTGCACGGTAGACACGGCTTTTAAAATTTTCAATTTTGATAGCACCTATTGAGGCAATACATTGATGCATTTTATTTAATAAGTCTGAAAATTCATGATCAACTTTCAGGTTTTGAGTGTATTCAAGGGTTAAGTGTGGCATTGGATTTGTTTATATTTTTATTTTGTTCTATTTAATTTGAGTTGGAACCATTTTTGAGTACGAAATATTTCATGCTCCTTTAAGAGTATATTGAGATTCATTATTTGTTCAATAAATATGTTAAATTGTACCAATGAATTAAGGTTATTACCCTATAATGAATTAACAAGGTCTTATGATGATTTAAAATGTATTCA
>JBGCFT010000126.1:0-10871 GCA_045107085.1 Marinicellaceae bacterium
TTATCTCTATTTTAGTCTTGTACGATTTCTTTTTTAAAGAATAACTTCCTTGAGTCTCTTGTAAAAAGTATTAATTCTGAATTTTTTATTTCATAACCAATAACAAGATTAATTATGTTTACAATTGATCTTTTTTGTTGACGATATAGTTCTTCTTTCGGGTGTTCATCTGATTTGTTTGAAGCATATACCGATTCTTTGAAATGTAAACAGGCTACCGCAGTTACCCATTTACTAAAATTCAAGTGTAGCTTTTCTCTATTAAGGATAAAACTACCATAACGAGTATTACATTCGATATATACAGAAAATTTCATTGTTTCTTTATCAAATCTAATCTTAGGAGTACTTTTTTCTAAAATGTCTTTCCTACTTGAGCTGATGCCTTGTATTGAAACCAGACTCCAACTATTATCTAACAACTCCAAATCACTTTTTGAATAAGAAAGAATTCTAGCTTGTTTTATCTTGTTTTTTTTTAATGCTTGATCTATCAGTACTTGTTTTGCTTCTTTAGAGTAATTTTTTTCGAAATAGTCTAAAACTAAACTTGAAGAACTTGATGGAAAATTTTCACTGGTTAAAGTTTTTTCATCGAAGGATTTTAAGAAGTCATGTTGATTAAAAGTAATGATTCTTTCTGGATTGTGAGTTTTAATGTAGTCGATTACAGCTTTTTCTCCACCATAAAGTTTAAGTTTTTGTTGAGTTATTTTTTTCTCTTTATTTCTTAATTCATTTAGTTTATCTTCAATTGATTTGTTAAATGATTTGTTGCTTATGTTTTTACGTTCAAAGCCGAATTCTGCTTCAGCACTCAATAAAATTCTTGCTTCATATACGCTTAGAATTAAATCTGTCTTAAGGTTAATAGGGACTTCATTCATCATGGTAGCTCCAATATTTCTAACGACACAAATTTCACGGTCATGCGTGTAAAATTCAGTTCATTTAAAGTATGAACCCAGTATCTTTTCTATTTTGGTATGATAAAAAACAAAAATATTTTTATATTCTTTAAATTCCTTTAATGTTTTTGGACATGATATCGATAGTTTTAATGATTTAATAGGCAAAAGGCTGTCTTTTTGAAATTCTAATAAATTCTCCCAAGTCATGGGTTTGATTTCTATGACCTCTTGTGCAAATAGTAAATTTGAAAATAAAAATGGGAGTAGTATTTTTTTTACCATATCAGTATAATTGTTAAGCTTGGTATTAATAGGCAATCAGTTTCAATATTAGTTTCATGTTTAAGTTTCATGTTAATCGCTGAGCAGTTAAAATTGATTTTAATTCTGATTGCTTAAAACTAAACACAAAATGATTCAAATAATTCCTCCTCCATTAAGTCTTTATGTCCATTTCCCATGGTGTGTAAAGAAGTGCCCTTATTGTGATTTTAATTCTCATAAACTTAAAGGGTCGTTAAATGAAGAACAATATATAGATACTTTAATTGCTGATTTAGAACAAGACGTACCATTGGTTTGGGGCAGGCCCATTCATTCTGTGTTTATGGGCGGTGGAACACCGAGTCTTTTTTCAGCAACATCAATCACAAGATTATTGAACGCTGTAAGGTCTTTATTACCGTGTAAACCTAATATGGAAATAACCATGGAAGTGAATCCTGGAACAGGTGAGTACGATAATTTCCTTGGTTATAAACAAGCAGGGGTTAATCGATTGTCGATGGGAGTTCAAAGTTTGAAAGATGAAAATCTAAAAGTATTGGGAAGAATACATTCATCAGAACAAGCCATAAGTGTTTATCACAAAGCCCGTGATGCAGGATTTGACAATATTAATCTGGATATGATGTTTGCATTGCCAAGTCAAACACGCAAAGACGCAAAAGCAGATTTAGAAAAATTAATCGCTTTGAAGCCCAATCACATTTCATATTATCAGTTAACCATAGAAGCTAATACATTATTTGCAGTAAAGACACCTCAGCATATTCCCAATGAAGAGGCATTAGAAGCCATGTATTTACAAGGCAATCAAATTCTTGAAGACAATGGTTATCAACAATATGAGGTTTCAGCGTATGCTAAAAATAATCTTAGATGTCAACACAATGTTAACTATTGGCAATTTGGAGATTATTTGGGAATAGGAGCAGGCGCACATAGTAAGATTTCTTTTGGTCATGATAATCATGTTAATAGATACATCAAATTTAAACATCCAAGTAAATATCAATCCAATAATAGAGAATATATACAAGAACAAAAAACTTTATCTGAATCAGATTTGATGTTTGAATTCATGCTTAATACTGTTCGTCTAAAACAACCAATCAATCTAAAAGACTTTTCAAGTCGAACTGGTATTGATCCACTTATGTTAACTGATAAATTAGAATATGCTGAAAAAATGAAATGGGTTAAATATCAACAAGATAAGATAGAGTTGACGGACAAAGGCTTTTTGATTAGCGACGAAATAGTCAAATTAATGATTTAATTTGACTATTGGTTATTAGCTTTCATCCTTTAACTATATTCAATATATAATCAAAAAACCTAAATTATTTTTAAATAATTCTTGCTTTTTCAATGCTTTAAGAGTTATTCTTACAACAAATTCTTAAAAGAGTTTATGGAAAATGTATTTATGTGATGGGATACGCAAAAAAATATCACTGAATTTGTTTTCATAGGAACTAAGAAGTTTTGAAATTATTTTCAAAACAATAATGAATAAATTAATCATTAAATGAGAGAAGATTGTGGGGTTGTTTTCAAACAATAAAATGCAACTATTTGGAGTCGATGTCAGTTCATCCGCTGTTAAAGTAGTTCAATTAAGTAAGTCTGGTAGCAAATATAAGGTGGAATACTATGGTGTTGATCCATTGCCTGCAAATGCAGTGGTGGAAAAAAACATTACAGAAGTTGACTTTGTTTCAGCTGCCATTAGTAACGCTGTTCGCAGGGCAGGAATTAAAAGAAAAAATGCAGCCATTGCCGTTTCTGGTTCTGCAGTTATTACCAAAACCATTAAAATGCCCTCGGATTTGTCTGAGGATGAGTTAGAGGAACAGCTTACATTAGATGCTAATCAATATATTCCCTATCCGATAGAAGAGGTCAGTTTAGATTTCAGTGTGTTGGGTCCAGTTGAAAATTCTCCAGAATTAGTGCATGTTCTTATCGCATGCTCTAGATCAGAAAACGTTGAAGTTTGTGAAGAAGCATTAATGGGAGCAGGGCTCACACCAACAATAATAGATGTAGAGTCTTTTGCAATTGAAGCGAGTTACAGCCAAATGCAAAATGATTTAGACATAACTGATGAAGAAATTGTGGCCCTCTTTGATATAGGTGCAACCACAACCACATTGCATGTAATGAATCATGGCCGAAGCATTTATACCAGAGACCAAACTTTTGGTGGTAAACAATTGACTGATGAAATTATGCAAAGATATGGATTGTCAATGGAAGAGGCTGGATTGGCAAAAAGACAAGGAGGTTTACCCGAAAGTTATGAGTCAGAAGTTTTACAAAGCTTTAATGATTCATTGATTCAACAAATCAGTCGTGCATTACAATTTTTCTTTTCAGCTACAGAGTTTAATAATGTTGATAGAATTTTGTTGGCAGGTGGCACATCATCAATTGAAGGATTGGATGATTTAACTGAACAACAAATTGGTGTTCCAGTACAAAAGGCAAATCCGATAGAAGGGTTTAATATAGCAACAAGAATAGATGATATTGCAATAGCCGAAGATTCACCTGCTCTGATGACTGCAATAGGTTTAGCAATGAGGACTTTTGATTAATGGTTAAAATTAACTTATTACCTTGGCGAGAAGAAAGACGTCAAAAATTAACAAAAGAATATTATATTTTGTTAGGGATTGGTGCGGCAATTGCCTTAGCAATTGTTGTGTCGATATATATGATTTATGACAACAATATAAGGTTTCAAAATGAGCGAAACAATATCATTTCAAATGAGATTGTTAAACTAGATGCTCAAATTAAAGAAATTGAAAACTTAGAAAAAACCCGAGATGACTTATTGGCTCGAAAGAAGGTGATTGAAGAATTACAAGCTAACAGAACACAAATGGTTCATTTGTTTGATGAGTTGGTGAGCACAATTCCAAATGGCTTATTCTTAGAAAATATTAAACAAAACGGTAATATTATCTCTCTAGAAGGCTATGCTCAATCTCACTCTAGAGTCTCGGCTTATATGAGAAAACTTGAAAAATCTGAATGGTTTAAGATTCCAGTGATGGTTGAATACATTAAAGCGGATGAATCATTTGATACGCACGAACAGAAATTCAAACTTTTGGTCAATTTAACTAATCCATTAACAAAAAATAACCAAGATGAAGAAGATGGAGAAATGGAATGAATATAGTAGAAGAGTTTCAAAATCTTGATTATTCAAACCCAGGTGGCTTACCATCATGGTTTAAGATTTCCAGTGTTTTGTTGCTTATAGTTGCCATCATTGTTGCTGGTTATTATCTAAAGGTTAAAGACCAAACAATTCAACTAGCAACGGCAGAAGCCAAAGAAAGATCTGAAAAAACGCGTTACAAAATAAAAAGAGAAAAAGCCGCACAATTACCAGCGTATAAAGCGCAGTTAGAAGAAATGAAAATTATTCTTAACTCTATGTTACGTCAACTACCGAGTAAAAATGAAATGTCAGACTTAATTGTTGATGTTTCGCAAACAGCTTTAGCCAGTGGAATCGACAATGAATTGTTCCAACCTGGTACAGAATCTCTCAAAGAGTTTTATGCAGAGCAACCCATTTCATTAAGAATGGTGGGTAAATACCATCAATTTGGACAGTTCGTCAGTGGTGTTGCGTCATTGCCTAGAGTGGTTATATTAACAATGCATGATATATCTCTTAAGCCAGTTTCAGACGGAGATAGCGGGGTATTATTGTTAGAAGGAACTGCAAAAACATACCGATATCTAGATGATGATGAACAAGCATTAATGGATGAGAAGATGGCTGCAGAAAATAAGGGTAAAGGGGGTTAAGATATGAAAATTACTAAATCACTGATATTAATCACCTTTTCAATCGCTTTAATTTCATGTAACACAGATAAATCAGATCTTGATAGATTCTTTGCTGAATCTAATAAAATTCCAGCAAAGCAAATTGAACCTCTACCCGAAATAAATTCTCCAGAGTTATTTATATACGAAGCTGACAATTTACGTGACCCATTTTCAAACGACTTGGAAATTTTAGATACATTGAATAAAGACGAAGTTCCAGTTGTTGTTGGTGAAGGCCCAGATTTAAATAGAAGAAAAGAAACTTTAGAAAACTTTCCATTAGATGGGTTGTATATGGTGGGAACGTATTATCAAGATGGCACATCTTGGGGGTTGATAGAAGACCCTGAAAAAGTGATTCATAGGGTATCTGTTTTTGAACATGTAGGACAAAATTTTGGTGAAATAATTTCAATAAGTGAAGATGAGATTAATGTTTCAGAATGGGTTGCTGATGGATTAGGTGGATGGATAAAAAGAGAAGCTAGTATTGCTTTGAGAGAAGAATAATGAATAAAATATTGGTAAAAGCAAAAAATATTAAAACAAAAACTGTTAATGAAAGGCTTGGTATTAGAATGAAAACAAGAAATTATGCACATAACAAATTTATCAATAATTTGTTAATAGTAATGCTCATGTTAGCATCTACTTCAATTATGGCGCAGCTTAAATTGGAATCTGTAGAATATGACAGTGGTCCAGGAGGTAGTGTAGAGTTTCATCTGATGTTTGATGGAAATATTACAAAACCTGAAGTTTTTATGACAGCACGACCTGCTCGATTGGCTTTTGATATGGTTGGAGTTCAGAATGCTTCTGGTGTCAAACTCATGCCAATATCTAAAGGGAATACAAAAAGTATAAGAATTGTGTCAACTAATGAAAAGACCAGAGCAGTCATTGATTTGGTTCAAGCAGCACACCATGAATTAAAAGTGGATGGAAACAAACTCATAGTTTCTGTATTTGATTCAAAAAACAAATCATCTACAGCATCAACCAATGCCGGTGGATATACTGTTGAAAATCTTGATTTTAGAAGAGGAAAAGATGGGCAAGGAAAAATTATTATTGGATTCAATAAGCCAGGAGCTTTAGTCAATGTAAGAGAATCAGCAGAAAAAATTCATCTCGAAATTAGTTCAACCGATTTACCTGAAAAATTTGATCATAAATTAGATGTGGTAGATTTTGCTACCCCAGTTACTTTTGTAGATGTTCGCTCTCGAAACGGAGATGTCGTGGTTGATATTACAGGAGTTGGAGCTTATGAACATCTTGCTTATCAAACTGGAAGTCAGTATGTAATAGAGGTCAGTAAAATTGAAGAGACTATTGAAAACGAAGCCACATCATTAACAGAAGAAATTGTTTATGAAGGCAATAAAGTCTCATTTAATTTTCAAGATATTGAAGTGCGTTCAGTACTTCAGTTGATAGCTGATGCCTCACAACTCAATCTAGTTGTTGCAGATACAGTAGAAGGTAACGTAACACTGAGATTAAATAACGTCCCATGGGATCAAGCATTAGATATTGTTCTCAATAGTAAGCAGCTCGATCAACGTCGCAAAGACAATGTGATTTGGATTGCCCCAGCAAAAGAGATTGCTGATAGAGAGCAAGAAAAATTGGAAGCCATAAGAGGAAAAGAAGAGTTTGAACCACTTAAAACAATCTATATTCAAATAAATTATGCCAAAGCTGAAGAATTTGCATCGTTATTGACTGGATCTAATTCTCTGAGTTCAACAGGTGCCGATGCTGAAGGCGGCGCAGGTTCAAATGGATTGTTATCAAATCGAGGTTCAGTTTCATTTGATGAGCGAACCAATACACTGTTAGTTTCGGATATTCCAGATAGATTGAAAGATGTAGAACAAATAGTTAAGAAACTTGATATTCCTGTAAAACAGGTTCAAATTGAGTCTCGAATTGTTATTGCAACAGATAATTTTGGAGATGAATTAGGTGTTAAATTTGGCGTAACTGGCTCAAAAGAAGATTCTAATGGAAATATATTGAGTACTGGAGGGTCATTAGATGCCCTTGATAGACTCAATAATACTGCAATTAATAATAGATTAAATTCACCCAGCGGATCTGGTTTGCCAAACTTTCAGCCTACTCCTACACTAGGCGAAAGATTGAATGTTAATCTTCCTGCAGTTGCTGGAAATGCCAGTAAATGGGCATTCAGTATTTTAGCAGCAGATTATTTATTAGATTTAGAGCTATCTGCATTACAAACCGAAGGAAGAGGCGAAGTGATTTCAACACCGAGAGTAGTGACAACGAATCAAAAAGAAGCAATGATTAAGCAAGGTGTCGAAATTCCGTTTGAGGAAACTGCAGCTTCTCCAACAGGCGTTCCAACTATTAGCTTCAAAGAAGCCGTATTAGAGTTGCGCGTAACACCATTGATAACTCCTGATGACAGAGTTGATTTAACATTGAATGTTACCAAGAATACAGTTGGTGAAATATTTAATGGTGTACCATCAATTGATAAAAGAGAAATTGATACAAGAGTCTTGGTTGGAAATGGCCAGACTATTGTGCTTGGTGGAGTTTACGAAGAGGTTAAGTTGTTAGATAATTCAAAAGTCCCAGTATTAGGTGATATACCTGGGCTAGGAGCATTATTTAGAAATAAAACAGTTCAAAATGATAAAGCTGAACTATTAATATTTATCACCCCAACTATAATAAAAGAGAGTCTATAACAGTGTTATTAAAAAACTATACAGGTATTGATACTATGAAAAAATCAATTTATGCATTCATGCTTTTTACATTTGTAATTGTATTGTCTTCATGTGGCGGAGGCGGCGGTCCTTCATCAACGGGTGCAAGTAATCCAACTAATCCTCCATCAGATGGTTTTAATATAGTATTGACTCCAGTGGTAAGTAGTTTACCGGCAAATACACTAGACTATCCTGCTTTTTTAGGGTCACCTTTTTTGACTCAATTACAAGTAAGAGTGACTTTTCCTAATGGGACAGTAGCTCCAGATGGAACAACAGTGAATTTAACCACAAGTAACGCTTCGGTTGCTTTTATTTCTTTATCAGATGATTTAAATGCTGCATTTTCAACAGTTAATTTAGCCACAACTGGTGGTGTTGCTAACTTTTTCATCAACAGTTTAAACCAAGGCACATCAACATTTACTGCCTCAGCCTCTACAGGCGGCAGATCATTCTCGGGCTCACTTGTCTTTCAAGTCACGCCTGGACCAGATCCAACATTTGAACAATTAACTGTAGTTGCTCCAAGAAATACGTTGCCAGTCAATACATTGGGTACCCCATTTTTTAATGGCACACCTTTTATGGTTGAAGCAGATATACAATTGAGAGATGTATTTGGAAACTTCACGAACCCAGCAGTAGATGGTGCAGGTGACACACCGACCGTTGGCGTTTCTGTTACACCGGTAGATGTCGTATACTTTTCAATATTAGATGATCCTGAAACCGAAGATATAAATGAGTTCTTTTTAAGGCTAGGTCAAGCGCCAGTAAATATGGTAGCAGGACATGGAACAATCTTTTTATGGTCACAAAATGTTCCTGGTAATGCAACAGTATCAGTGCTAGCAACCGAAGCCGGTTCAGGAAGAGAATTGACTACATCGTTTGGAATAGAAGTTATTGATGGTGCATCAGATCCTAGTTTACCTTCTACTGTCAATGTTAGTTCAGATGGATCAGCATTATACATTAATGGTTCAGGTGGAGCGACCAGCCAAACAATCAACATGAATGTTCAAGGTGGAAATGTTCCAGTCTTAGACCCTCAAGTCAATAATGTGATGCTTTCACTTATTACAGATGCTGCTAATAGCGGTGAAAGATTATCGGGTGTAGATGTAAATGGTGTGTCTGTTCAAGGAGACTCAATTAAAGTTGCTACAGTCAATGGCATTGCCAATGCTTTGATTAATAGTGGATCAAATCCGAATACAATTACTGTAACCGTAACTGTTGATAGAGCAGATAACAATGTTGATAATGGCATTCAAGATCCAATATCAGCTAATTCTTCTTATATTGTCAGTGATGGTGTGTTATGGGCCTTAGAGATTACAAACTCTGTATTAGATGTATTGACTGTGAATGGAGATACGACTAATAATGATGGTGAAATAATTTATAATTTCCAAGACGGCACTTATAGTTTTGTTCTAAGCGCCAGTGCAACTGATAAACAAGGTAATCCAGCCTTACCTCAAACAGTGCAATTTGGCATGATAAATAGTCCAATTTCTGGATACCCTCTTCAAGGCAGTGGGGTATTTGATATTTCTGGAAATAATGGTGATCCACAAGAAGGCGGTTCTAACTTTACTTCAGTCGGCGCAAACTTTTTAACCGATGCTGGTGGAGTTCAAATCAGCGATACTTTATTGGTTTTCGGGGAAGAATCTCAAGGCAATGAAGATTTAGAAAGTGCAGTCACTGTTGATACTATTAACTCACAAACCAGTCTTACTATACTTGAGCGTTTTAATCGCAATGACGAAACTGGTTCGATTAATAATGATTTTGGAATTTTACCTTATGCCGTTGGTCGAAATGTCGATGGAAACATCAATGCTACTGCGATTATTGATGAATTGGGCGTTGCAACTACAACCATAAATTATCCTGTGTCTCAATTGGGAAGAATAGCTGCAGTTTATGTCAAAGGCCAAGGGGCTGTGACTAATAATGTTGCTAAGTCAGTAACAGATGTAGAGTTTCTTGCATTCCCTGGAGTTGAAGGGTTTTCTGGTAACAGCAGTACGCTAGTCGCATCTCCCAGTGTAATACCAGGAAATAGATCAGTAGGAATTACTGTTTGTTTGGCTGATTCTGCCAGAAATCCATTGCCTGGCCGATTTGTTTCTTTCAGTTTTGTAGGCCCAGGGCAAGGATCAATAGATAATCAATCTGGAGCAGGTGTTATGAATACTGCTACAGGTTTCAATGGTTGTACTTTTGGAATAGCTGAAACAACTGCTATTGCATCGGGTACTGATGGAGCTGGTTTTAATTTCACTTCTGGAAATTTAACCTGTGATTTATCAGATAGCTCAAATGATAATTGTATAGATGTACAATCAACTGAAAACGGTGTTTTAAATGCAAATCCTTCATCAGTCATTGGTCGTGGTCTTGTAAACATTGTATTGTCTTTATACGACGGCTCTGGAAATCCAATTGAAGGCGCTCCGCTTTCAGGTACTTGTGAAGCTGATGATGGTGGTTCTTTATCAATAAACTCTGGACCTTCACTCACAAACTCATCAGGAAGATCTACAGTTAGTGTATCGATATCTCTTGATGCGCCAGAGGAGCCTCTAACTGGTACTTGTACATTTGCAGCCGCATCTGGCGATCCAAGTGTCACAGTTAATTTTACAGGAGGCAATTCTTGTAACTTAAATAATCCGAGCCCAGTTCCTCCGGATGGCGTATGTCCAGATCCAATGCCGTAAGGCTAGAAATAAAGAAAATGCAAATCCTAGGATTTGCATTTTTTTTTGAGCTATTATTTATGCAAACTTCTGATATAATGTTAGACTGAGGCTCTTTCAATTATGTCTGATTAATGAATTTTCCTACCATAAAACAATTGCGCTATTACATCGCTTTAGTTGAACATAATCATTTTGGTAAAGCGGCTCAGAGTTGCTTTGTATCGCAATCCGCTTTTTCAGTTGCCATTAAAGAATTAGAAAGTGTATTAGATACTCATTTAGTTGATCGCACAAATAAATCAGTCACAGTCACAAATATTGGAAATGAAACTTATACTCAAGCC
>JBGCFT010000127.1:0-7293 GCA_045107085.1 Marinicellaceae bacterium
ACTTCATTGGCTGTTTTATTACCACGTCGCATATCTGATTCATCAACAACATCATCATGTAATAAAGTGGCTGTGTGAATAAACTCGATGATAGCGGCCAGTTGTATGTGGTCTTTTCCTTTGTAGTTGAGTGCTTTTGCCATCAGTACCACCAATATCGGGCGCAATCTTTTCCCACCGCTATTAATGATATAAGCTGAAATTTGTTTGATTAAAACAACATGAGAATCTAAGCTATCGCGAATGGTTTGATTCACGCCTTTCATGTCATCGAGGGAGGTATTTAATACATCATCAATGGATTGAATCTGGTACATATTAGATTTTGGCATCTACAGACAGTCTTAAGTTCATCGAAAGGTGTCTATTATAATGATTATTATAAATTTTTCTTGGATTTATTATTTAAAAAGGTATATTAGTCAGCTCTATTCTCTAATATCATTTTAATTGAATGAGTCGATTAAATTCTACTGAAAAAAAGGCAGCATTTTCCATTGCGGTGCTTATTGCATTAAGGATGTATGGACTGTTTTTAATCATGCCCGTCTTTTCAGTTTATGCTCAAACTTTTGATGCCTCAACGCCATTTTTAATTGGCATGGCTTTGGGTATATATGGATTAACTCAAGCATTACTTCAAATTCCGATGGGCTTAGCTTCAGATTTTTTTGGTCGTAAAAATATACTGACTATTGGTCTTGTGATTTTTATTATCGGAAGTGTGATTGCTGCATTATCATCAAATATCTATGGCGTTGTTATTGGCCGAGCTATCCAAGGCATGGGAGCCATCGCAGCGGCAGGCATGGCTTTAATTGCGGATGTCTCACGCCCTGAGCAGCGTACTAAAATGATGGCAACAGTTGGCATGAGCATTGGCTTAGCCTTTATGTTGGCCTTTATAACTGGGCCTCCTTTAGCGGGTTTGTATGGTATTTCTGGCTTGTTTTGGATAACCGCCGTTCTGGCATTGCTGGCTTTAATTCAATTGCAAGTATTTGTCGATGAACCAAAAAAACACATCAAAAAAGGGTTTAGTTTTACTGAGTTTTTGCTTTCATTTAAAAACAAACAATTAATGTCATTAAATGTTTCGGTTTTTGTCTTACATGCAGTGATGACTGCTGTATTTGTTGTGTTACCCCTCATACTTGTTGAACAGTTGGGTTTTGCAGCCCCAGAGCATTGGATGATGTATTTACCTGTTCTTTTATTCTCTGTTGTCTTATTTGTACCAATGATTATCATGCATGAAAAGCTTAAGAAGTATTTCTTATTTGTATCATTGGCATTAGTTGGCTTGGCTTTATCACAAATCATGATGGCAAATTTCAGCTCAAGTTTATTGATGATATCTGCCATGTTAGTGTTTTATTTTGCGTTCTTCAATTTCCTAGAGGCCGCCATGCCTGCCATGCTATCCAGAATAGCCGGTGAAAAATACCGCGGAGCCGCCATGGGTGGTTATTCTACATTTCAATTTTTAGGTGCTTTTGTGGGTGCTTCATTAGCAGGCATTCTTATTCAAACCAGTTATCACAGCGTTTTTTATGGTACTGCCTTATTGGTTGTTATGGTCGCCTTATTAGTGGCTTTTATGGCTCGAACTAAATGATTGTCAACTCGCATTATTAGTTTAAGTCATTCAACTACATTTTATTCATTATTATCATTGTCATTTTGACAACAAGCACATGGCTATGGTAAAACTACGTATAGATTCATTTATCAAAGACACAAATAAAGGGGAATAATTATGATGCGATTGGCACATTTACTAATATTATTGGTTTTTTTTAATCTAACTGTTCAAGCAGAAAATTTAAGGACACAAGTCCTTGAGGAAATTAACAATAAAGGTGAAGTTAGGATAGTAGTCGCTTTAAAATTACCTGATTTTGATCGATCCAATATGCTGTCATTGAATACGCATGTCAAATCTAGTCAAAATAAAGTTTTATCTGCTTTAGGGACAGATGATTACCAAATTATTCACCAATATAAAAGTGTCCCGGGGCTGGCTTTAACCATTAGTTCTATTGGTGTTTTAGAAAAATTAATGCAAGACGAAAATGTTTTAAAAGTTGATTTAGATGTCGGAGGAGTCGGTGCTTTAAATGAATCTCGGCCTTATATTAATGCGGACTTTATACAAAATCTTGGCGTTACAGGTTCTGGTGTTACTGTCGCAGTTGTGGATTCAGGTTTTGATACAAATCATGCGGATTTACAAGATAATTTAGTCTATGAACATTGTGTCTGTACCAATTGTTGCCCAACAGGTGGCAGTGTAGGTGATGGTCCAGGCAGTGCAGAAGATGATCATTCGCATGGAACACATGTATCTGGAATCATTACATCCAATGGAACAACAGCGCCATTAGGCATAGCGCCTGAAACTGGAATTGTCGCTGTTAAAATGCTCGATTCTAATAATTCTTTTTGTTGTTCATCAGATATAGTGGGTTCATTAGATTGGATTTTAAATAATAGAGCTGATGTGAAAATCGTTAATATGAGCCTTGGCACCAGTGCTGAATTTGCAGGTGATTGTGATAATTCTACCTCTTGGACCATGAATTTAGCCAGTGTCATCTCTAGTCTAAAAAACAATGGCGTGTTAAGTGTAGTTTCTTCAATGAATAATGGTAACACAAATGGAATGGGAGCTCCTGCCTGTATTTCGAGTGCTATTGCAGTGGGCGCAACTGGTGATAATAATGACAATATAGCTTCTTTTTCTAACAGCAGTACAAGTTTAGATATATTGGCCCCAGGTGTTTCAATTACTTCAACATTCATGGATGGAGGCAGTATCAATTACAGTGGAACTTCAATGGCTGCTCCACATGTGACTGCTGTCGGCGCATTACTTTATGATCTGTATCCTAATGCAAGTGCCTCGCAAGTTGAGTCATGTTTGAGAACATCATCAACGCTAATAACGGATACCAGAAACAATATTACCAGACCAAGATTAAATGCAGTTGAATCCATTGCTTGTATTGATACTATTTTTAGTAATAGTTTTGAATGAAAATATATTAAGAGTGTTGTTTAAATTGTAATGAGTTAAACAAACAGTAAATCATCAGGTTCAAGATGAAAGGTTTGAACCTGATGAAATATACCGCAAATTATCTCTTCTTTAATCTCAAACTCTCTGTTATTATTATTTTTTTGACTCAAGATAAATCATGATAAAAACGCTATTTAAACTCCCTATTCACTTTTGTTTTTGTTTAATGTGTAATAATTATTGTTATGCGTACAGTAATCAATGATAAGGAACATAATGAAAAAGGTAATTTTATTATCAATATTTGGTGCTTTAGCTTATCTAGTATATCTACAATTATCACCACATCACGAAACATGGTTACATGGAAAGTGGGAATATCAAGGCTCTGAACCAGACTATATGACATTCTATAAAGACGGCACACTAGAAATGAGTGATTCAAAACGTATATATGCTCGTTGTATTTATGCTTCAGTAGTAGGCAATGAGGTTAGCGTAAAATGCAAAGCTAAAAACAAAACACATGAACTAGAATTCATTGGCAGCAATGAAGCTAGAACGCTTACGAATAAAAAACATAATGATTCTATTTACAATAAAAAAGAGGCATAACAAGTCGGTCAATTACGTGTGCATAAAAGCTTCGCGCACATGGAACAAACTAAACAGTCAGCTTGGTCACTTTCCTCACCGTTTCAAATACATTCCAACTGATTCTTCCAAAAGAGCCAGTTGGATGTTTGCTTTTGATTAATTCACCGTAATCATTTGTTCAGACAAGACCTTGCGCTGTTTGCCTTGTAAGACGTATCGGATTTTGTATTCGCCAGCTGTTTTAGGTACAGTTAGCGTGCCTTTTTGTGGGTTACTTGCGGTGTAAAAGTAAGACAGTTCGCCATAAGTTCTGTCTGAACTGGCTTTGACTAAATCGACATAATCGCCTTTGCGGTTTGGACCATTCCATTGCACTTCAATGGTTGAACCGACTGTGGCTGTTTGTGGTGCTGTCAATGCCGCATTCACTGAATTGATGGTGATTGGCGAAGATGCCAGCACTTTACGGCCATCTGCTCCTGAAATTATGAATCGTATTTTATAATCGCCGGCTTCAACTGGGGTCAATAATTCGCCATTATCAGGATTTTCTTTGAGGTAAAAATAACTGATTTCTCCATAGGTTCTATTAGAATCAGATTTAACAATGTCTACATAACCATCTTTATTGTTTGGTCCTGTCCAGTAAACTGTTACGTTGCTGGCTACTTCTGCAGTGGGTTCAAAGGCTACAGTGGCCTCGGCTTGTTTCACATTAAGTGAAGTTCTGTAGAGTATTTGTCTGCCATCTGCTGCTTCCATGATATAACGTAAATCGTATTCACCACTGGCTGCTGGTGCTTGAATTTTTCCAGGTGTGCCAGATTCAGTGTAAAAGTAACTCAATTCACCATAGGTTTTGTTGTTGTCTTTTTTAACTAAGTCTACATAATCACCTTTGCGGTTAGGGCCTTTCCATTCGACTTCAAAATATTCTGCTGCATTCACAGAAGCTGGCGCCACCAATGAAACATCACTTTCAATAACATTAAAGCTTTTCTTTGTCAAAACGTATTTGCTATTTGTACCTTGCCAGATGTATCTTAAATCATAGGTTCCCACTGTGCCTGGTGCTTTCAGTTGTGAAGGGTTGCCATCTTTTGTCCATGCATAGGTGATTTCACCGTATGTTTTTTCATTGCCTGTTTTGACGATGTCAATGTAGTCTAGTTTTTCATCTGGACCAGTCCATTGGACAGTAAAATCAGCGCCAATAACTATGTCAGTTGAAGGTGCAGTGATTGTGGCATCTGGTAATATGTCTTCTACTTCTTTAATCTCTTCAGAGTGAATGACTTGCTCTAAAGCACTGTTTAAACTCGCGGCATCATCTGCCAATACGTATTGACCGCCTGTTATGTCCGCCAAACACGAGACTTGTTTGCCTTGATCGGCACTTAATCCAAATCCAATCACATGGGTTGTAAAATCTATGCCCATTTGTTCTAACTCAAGTGCATTCGCACAGGTGTCAATGCCACAAGTCTCAACGCCATCAGTAATAAGGACTACTTCAGCTTTATTTTCAGTAAAATTCATTTTTTCTGCTGCCATTTTAACGGCTTGGCTGAGTGGAGTTTTTCCTTTTGGTTTTAATTTGTTGACAGTCAATTTAATCTGCTCTGTCGAGTTTTTAGATGGATTAACCAATATTTCTATGTCGGAACAGTCGCCTTTTTTTCGATGACCATAAGCCATTAAACCGACTGATTGATCGGCTTTGAAACCCTCAGCAATTGTGTTAACCGCATCTCTGGCAATTTCTATTTTGGTCTTGCCATCAAGTTGTCCCCACATTGACCCTGAAGAATCAAATACAATCATGGTGTCTTGTTCTGCTTGAGTCGCCGAACACAATAATAAAGATAAAAGTAAAGTAGATTTAGATTTCATTTTTTTCCCCATGTTTTACAAATTTTGTCATTTAATATAAACCAAACCCCGATATAGAAAATATGATGATATCACAAGTCCTTGATGCACCTAGAAAACCTGAAAAAATACTCATCACCAATAAGGTGACCACATTTTTTCTGATTTCCTATGCACATCAGTTACTTGCAATCTCAAACGCATTTCTATATCGGTATTTGGATATAATGTGAAATTATATGGTCTTAAGATTAATCAAAACTGAATAATACCACCAATATTATTCCACAAGGTTAATAATATGCAAAGTGTATTGGTTTGGTGGTATTTTTATTGTGATTTTGGTTGCATCAAAATTCAGGACAACTAAATATCGGCAGAACCGTAATCAATGGATTGCCATCATTCGATTGCTGATTAACAGCATTGGATGAGGGATCTGCAGCATTGGCTGTGGCTAGATTAGAGACCATGCCATTTTCAATGTCTGTTTCGGTTAAGACATAGGTGCCGCTGAATGTTGAATTATCTGTCTCTGAAGAACCTAATGATAAAATGATGCCTGGAACATTAACTAGCGGATCTTGAATAGTGACATTAGTTAAGGTTACATTACCTGTGTTTGTCACGGTAAATGAATAATCGATGGCTTCTCCTTCTTGAGCAAAACCATCCATATTGGAATCAACAAATACACCAGTTTTTATTAAACTCATAGAAGCAATGGTTGGCAAGTTGATGGTGAAGAAGCTGCCGTTATTAGATTGAGCATTAATAGTATTTGACAGAGAATCAGTGGCTGATACAGTCGCTATATTTGATACAAAGCCATCATCGATGTCATCTTGAGTAATAACATAAGTACCAATGAATGTTGAATCATCACTTGTGGCAACCGCTAAGGATGCTATTGAGCCAGAAACATTCATTAAAGGATCTGTTATAGTCACATTACTGAGTGTCAAATTGCCTGTATTAATTACTTCAAAAGAGTATTCAATGGTTTCGCCTTCTTGAGCAAATCCATCCATGTTAGTATCGATAAACTGGCCGGTTTTGATTAAATCCATTGAAGCCGCAGTTGGCAGGTTCGTTATTAAAAAATCACCATTGTTTGAATCAGAATTTACAGCATTCATCATCGGGTCTAAGGCATTAACTGTTGCTCTGTTTGAGACAAAACCATCATCCACATCATCTTGGGTCAAGACATAAGTACCAGTAAAGGTTGAATTGTCAGTAGCAGAGACATCTAAAGTAGCAAGGTTACCAGAAACAGGCATAAGTGGATCATCAACTGTCACAGTGTTGAGGGTTAATGAACCTGTGTTTTTAACCACAAATGTATAATTAATCACTTCATCTTTTTGTGCCAAACCATCCATATTAGTGTCTATAAATTCTCCAGTTTTAACCAGGCTTATATCTGCTACTGGGACAAAGCTAGTTACAAGTGGAGAACCATTGTTAGATTGTGCACTCACTGGATTATTAAAAGGATTGAGAGCATTGGCGGTGGCTAAATTTGATACTGAGCCATTATTTATGTCATTTTGAGTCAGTGTATAAGTACCACTAAATGTAGTATTATCGGTTGCACCGACTTCCAGAACCGGCAAGGTGCTAGCAACAGTAAATAAAGGGTCAGAAATTGTAACAGTATTTAATGTTTGAGTTCCAGTATTGGTTACAATGAAAGAATATAGAATCTCATCGCCTTCCTCAATCACTCCAATGTTTAAACGATCAACAAATGCACCAATTTTTTCTAAATTTATACTGGAAGATGTGATTAAAACAGT
>JBGCFT010000128.1:0-2767 GCA_045107085.1 Marinicellaceae bacterium
GTGCAAATGAATACCTTAGAAACTTTGGTGGTTTTTTTGCCAGCGCTTTATCTTGCGAGTAAATACTGGTCTTCTCTGTTAGTTGCAGGCATTGGATTTGTTTATATTATAGGGCGCTTTATTTATTGGCGAGCCTATGTAACAAAACCTGCATCAAGAGGACTGGGTTTTGTTTTATCCATATTGCCTGCTTTTGTTCTGATTGTTTTGACAGTGGTGGGTATCGTTATGTCTTTATTAGGACTTTAAGAAGTTTCGATTATCTCAAAAGTATTTATCGGTGTGTTCTCTCATAAGGTTCTCAGGATTGAATTCGAAATTTTGGTTTCAATATTTAAACCCTGTGATAAAATAATTGTATTCTAATAAGAAAATATTATGAGGAAAATTTAATGTATAAATCAATTTTACTAACAATAATGGCTTGTTTTTTATTCACGCAAGTTTCTGCCAATAATACTGGCAATGCTTTTAAAGCTGTTGATGCATTTTTTCTTGCCATTTCAGAAGTTGACCATAAGCAAATGAAGAAAAACGTGACAAAATCATTTGTTTTATTAGAACATGGAGAAGTCTGGTCAATTGATGATTTAATTGACGTTGTAAAACCGACTGACTACAAGAGAGATAACTATTTCAGTATTATTAATATGAAAGTCTATGATAATTTAGTCACAGTTAATTATTGGAATAAAGCCAATTTTCATAACGAGAATTATAACCAAAACGTCATCTGGTTAGAAAGTGCCATCATTCAAAAGAATAAAGGAAAATGGCGATTGTCACAGATGCATTCGACAAGGCTGCCACCAGGTAAAGAACCAAAAGGTGCGGTTTTTACAAAGCAAAAAACACCCAATCAGTAGTATTGGTTTAGACCACCCAATCAAACAATGTTATTTGAAGGTTGTAAGGTGGGGAATGATTAATAATTGATCTGAGATCAAAATGACACATAGGAGATGAGTTCAATGAATTCAGTAGCTTTGGTATCTATAGATTATCAAAAAGGTTTTGATGAACCTGTTTGGGGCATTCGAAATAATCCGGATGCCGAAATTAAAATGGCATCACTAATGGCTCATTGGCGAAAAAACAATTGGCCTGTGATTCATGTTCAACATTGTTCTGTAGAGCCTGATTCGCCTTTAAGATCAGGTTATTCAGGCAATGACTTTAAAGAAGAACTGAAACCTAAAAATGGTGAAGCGATTTTTAAAAAATCGGTTAACAGTGGCTTCATTGGCACGGATTTACAACAATATCTTGATGATAACTCTATTAAATCACTTGTCATTGCAGGGTTAACCACAGATCATTGTGTTTCGACAACAACACGTATGGCTGGAAATTACGGCTATGAAGTAACCTTGGTATCCGATGCCACGGCTACATTTGATCGCACGGGTGAAGATGGAACTTATTATAGTGCTGATCAAATTCATCGCATACATTTGGCCAGTTTGAATGGTGAATTTTGCACTGTCAAAACAACCAACGAAGTTTTGAAAGGCTAAGATAAGCGTGAATTATATTATTTTATTGTTCATTTGGTTTTGTTCTTTATCCTTTGCAGAGCAAGATTATTTGTGTGATCAACACTGTACATTTGTCTTAAAAAGTGAATCCAGTGGTCAATATCAATTTATTAATCAAGCCCAATCTAAACAACGCTTTTCGCCATATTCTACATTTAAAATTCCAAATACCTTAATTGCAATAGAGTTAGATTTAGTAAAAGATTTAAATCAGCAATTATCCTTTGATAAAACCAAATACACCATTCAAAATTGGTGGCCAAGTAATTGGTATGAATCTCCTTTAAAAATTAAACAAGCTTTTGAGTATTCAGCTGTTCCCATTTATCGACAGATTGCCAGTGATATTGGAGACAATCATATGCAAAAGTATGTCTCACAATTTAATTATGGAAACGCTGATATTTCTTCAGGATTAGATACATTTTGGTTAGGCGGTAGTTTACAAATATCGCCCAAAGAACAAGTGGAATTTTTACAAAGGCTTTACAATAAAAAACTGCATGTTTCTGATCGTTCGCTGATTTTGTTGAAAGAAATCATGTTAGTTGAGTCAACTAATAATTATAAACTCTATGCTAAAACTGGTGGAGGAAATTTAAGTAATGGTAAAGCACAAGGTTGGTATGTTGGATATGTAGAAAGTTCTGATGGTGTGTTTTACTTTGCTTTGCACATGCAAGCAAAAAGTTTCGCTGATTTGCAATCAAAACGCATTAACATTGCCAAAAAATTACTATCAAAAGCTGGTGTGATAGAATAACAGTTTCTGAAATTAATTAGTAAAAGATTATGCCAAGTAATCCGGTAGGTTGGTTTGAAATTTACGTTGATGATATGGATAGGGCAGAATCATTTTATGCCTCAATTCTTAAAGTCAACTTTGAAAAATTAGGTGATCCGACAGATTCAAACGTTACCATGCTTGCTTTTCCTTCAAACATGGAAGCATATGGTGCCAGTGGAGCACTGGTGAAAATGGAAGGAATGAAAGCGGGTGGTAACAGTACTTTGATTTATTTCGCCTGTGACGATTGTTCAATTGAAGAGTCAAGAATTGTTAAATCAGGAGGACAAATCCTGCAAGAAAAAATGGCCATTGGTGAATATGGATTTATTGCACTTGCCCAAGATACCGAAGGCAATATGTTTGGTCTACATTCTCAAAAATAATGTGTTAGCAATCAAACAAAAATAATAAAACATTTGATATAGTTAGAAATGATGAT
>JBGCFT010000129.1:0-3232 GCA_045107085.1 Marinicellaceae bacterium
GCTCAAGGTATTGCATCTCAGCTAGAAAGGCGTATTATGTTCCGTCGCGCTATGAAGCGTGCTGTTGGCAGTGCTATGAGATTAGGTGCTCTTGGAATTAAAGTATCAATAGGCGGAAGACTAAATGGTGCTGAAATTGCAAGAACCGAATGGTACAGAGAAGGCAGAGTTCCTCTTCATACCTTTAGAGCGAACGTTGATTATGCTGCAGGTAAGGCCTATACAACTTATGGTGTTTTAGGTATTAAAGTGTGGGTTTATAAAGGTGATATATTTGATTTACATGCCGCCCAAGAACAAGAACAAAAGAAAGGTAAGAAACGGAGATAAGCAATGCTTCAACCAAAAAGAACAAAATTTAGAAAGCAGCAAAAAGGCCGTAATCGTGGTTTAGCGCATGCTGGAAACAAAGTAAGCTTTGGTGAGTATGGCTTAAAAGCTACTGCCAGAGGATTTATGACTGCCAGACAAATTGAAGCAGGTCGTAGAGCCATAACACGTCATGTTAGACGTGGTGGTAAATTATGGATAAGAGTATTCCCAGACAAGCCAATAACGGCAAAACCTGTTGAGGTTCGTATGGGTAAAGGTAAAGGTAATGTTGAATATTGGGCAGCTGTTATAAAACCAGGTCGCGTATTATATGAGATCCAAGGTGTTTCTGAAGAAATAGCTCGTGATGCTTTTTCAAGAGCAGCAATGAAGTTCCCATTTGGAACAACATTTGTAAAAAGAACGGTGATGTAAGATGAATGTAACGGAATTAAAAACAATAAACCCAAGTGAACTTGCCAATAAATTGGCAGAGTTACAAAAGGCTCAATTTGATTTAAGAATGGCTAAAGGTAATGGACAATTAACTAAAAATCACACACTTAAAGAAGTAAGACGTGATATAGCCAGAGTAAAAACATTGATCAGAGAGAATGATATTAATAATTTAGCAGGTAATAAATAATGTCTACTGAAAATAAAGTAATCCGTACAAAGCTAGGAGTTGTTGTAAGCGATAAGATGGACAAAACAGTTACTGTTTTAATCGAGCGTAAACAAAAGCATCCTATTTATGGAAAGTACATCAAACGTTCAACAAAAGTTCATGCCCATGATGAAGAGAATAGTTATAAAATGGGAGACAATGTAAAAATTACAGAATCTCGCCCCTATTCGAAAACTAAATCATGGAAAGTAGTTGGCTTAGTCAACGCTGCACAATAAGTGCTATAGCATAAAAGAGGAATAAACCATGATTCAAATGCAAAGTAGATTAAGCGCAGCTGATAACAGCGGTGCTAAAGAAGTGATGTGTATTAAAGTTCTAGGCGGATCTAAAAGAAGATATGCAGGAATTGGAGACATCATAAAGGTAACAGTAAAGCACGCTATACCTCGCGGAAAAGTAAAAAAAGGCGAGGTTTATAACGCAGTTGTAGTAAGAACTCGAAAAGGAGTAAGAAGACCAGATGGATCTCTTATTCGTTTTGACGGTAATGCAGTTGTCATGTTAAATAGCAAATTGGAACCGATTGGAACACGTATTTTTGGTCCAGTGACCAGAGAATTGCGTTCAGAAAAGTTTATGAAAATTATTTCATTGGCTCCTGAAGTATTATAAGAGTTATTAAAAGGTATTCAGATGAAACGTATTAAAAAAGGTGATGAAGTAATTGTAATTGCGGGCCGTTCTAAAGGCACTCGCGGTACAGTTCTAGAAACATTAAAAGATGGCAGATTGTTAGTTGATAATGTCAACATGATTAAAAAGCATGTTAAAGCAGATCCTAATAAGGAAGAGCCAGGTGGAATAATTTCCAAAGAAGCCCCAATTCAAGTATCTAATGTTATGTTATTTAACAATGCTACTGGAAAAGGAGATAAAGTCAGTTTTAAATATCTAGAAAACGGCAAAAAAATTAGAGTGTTTCGTTCAAGTGGCGAAGCGGTTGACGCATAGATAAGAGTATTATTATGACTAGATTAGAAACTTATTATAAAGAAACAGTGATTCCTGAAATGATGAAGGAATTTAACTACAAAAATGTTATGGAAGTACCAAAATTAATTAAGATTGGTTTGAACATGGGGGTAGGTGAAGCTGTTGGTAACAAAAAAGTAATGGAAAATGCAACCAGCGATATGGAAAAAATTGCAGGTCAAAAAGCTTTGGTAACATACGCAAAAAAATCTGTGGCAGGTTTTAAAATTCGTGATGGCTGGCCAATAGGATGTAAAGTAACATTACGTCGTAACAAAATGTATGAATTTTTTGATAGGTTAGTTAACGTATCAATGCCAAGAATTCGTGATTTTCGTGGAGTAAGCCCGAAATCATTTGATGGCAGAGGCAATTATTCAATGGGCATAAAAGAGCAAATAATATTCCCAGAAATTGATTACGATAAAATTGATACTATTCGTGGTATGGATATTACCTTTGTCACAACTGCTAAAACTGATGCAGAAGCGAAAGCCTTATTGAAAGCTTTTAGTTTCCCATTTAAAAGTAAATAAGAGTATATATTATGGCTAAACAATCAATGATACAAAGAGATTTGAAAAGAACAAAAATTGTAGAAAAGTATGCAGAAAAAAGAGCAGAACTTAAAGCAATTATTGCGAATCCTGAAACATCTTATGAAGACATGATGGAAGCACAGGTAAAATTACAAAAGTTACCTAGAAATTCTTCACCATCTAGACAAAGAAACAGATGCAAGCTTTCTGGAAGACCTCGTGGTTATTACCGTAAGTTTGGTTTAAGTAAAACACAGTTAAGAGAAGCTGCTATGCGTGGCGATATTCCTGGCTTAAAGAAAGCCAGCTGGTAAATACAGGAAAAACATTATGAGTATGACAGATCCAATTTCAGATATGCTAACACGCATAAGAAATGCACAAATGGTAGCCAAAAAATCGGTAACTATGCCTGCTTCAAAAATGAAGAAAGGTTTATGTTCAGTATTGCAAAAAGAAGGATACATTCGTTCATTTGAATTAATTGAAGCCAGTAATAGTGACACAGGTCATCCACAAATTAAAGTCAATTTAAAATATTTCCAAGGCAAACCAGTAATTGAATATATCAATAGAGCCAGTAAGCCAGGACTTAGACTTTATAAAGGTAAACATGATTTGCCTAAAGTAGATGCGGGTTTCGGAACAGCTATAATCTCAACTTCAAAAGGTTTATTAACAGATCTTGAAGCAAGAGAAGCAGGTGTAGGTGGCGAAG
>JBGCFT010000013.1:0-16858 GCA_045107085.1 Marinicellaceae bacterium
AGCCCGTAGGTTGGGCTGAAGAATGAAGCCCAACAATTTAATGCAATCTTGGTTTGGTGTTGGGCTTCGCAAACTCAGCACCAACCTACAAAAAATCCATTCAACGGGATCCACCATGGAAATTAGTAGTTGATAGATACCGTTGATAGACCCCGTTGATAATTTGTGTCCTGTTTAAATCAGCGGGGTCAAAGTCGCTGATTCTTGTTCAAAGAATATTTAAAGGGCATACATGAACAAAGAGATAACAGTGTAAAAAAGTGTGTATTCAATCGATATGAATTTTTCCTAACAATCACAACCCAGAGGCGGTCAGTGACGAGTTAGTCTTCTGGTCTGACCAGTTTTTGATCAAATGTAAAGTCTTCAACCGTTCCAAAAACTATGATGGTCCCATAGTCACCAGCAGCCAGCGAACTCACTTCGACGCTAGGTGCTCCTTTTACGATACGGAGGATGGTCGTGGTGGTTTCGGGACCCTGATTCAAAATTTTGAGCTGATCTCCGGGTCGCAGCGCCCGTGCACCTACATGTCCTGGAAGTCTTACTACACCGGGGCCATCATCATATATGGTGTATTTGTCATTGACCCTGAAAGCTATATCGACAGGTTCACAATCTGATTCATTCATTGTATAAGGGATAATAACGGGGCTTAGTTTTGGTGCAATGAGGTGAGTAAACAGCATAGTAATATCACGATCTGCATCACATGAGGCTGGTAACAAATTGGAAGTGTTCATGTTAAAGCTATTATTATCGACCAGCAAAGTTCCATGAAGATGTGCATTGGGTATATCTCCTTCCACAGCACCTATCGAAATATCCCAACCTTTTGGAACTGAAACATTGACTACATTTAGGAGTCCATCAGATAAAGCTGGTAGCCTTATTGACATATCATCACTTTCTTCGAATACTGTTTCATATCGTGGCTGAACATCCACCTCTCTTGGGTAGGTGCATGAACCTCCTGTTGTTGCACAGCCAGGGTCTTGGAGTGCACTTTGAAAATGATTCACATAAAAATTGTGGAAAATACGGTGACGGTTGTTGAGTTTAAATACCTGCAGTACTGAATCAGAATTCATTGCCGTATGAAGTTCATTTAACAAAGGTAGAAATGAAGAAAGACCTAATTGAGCAACGTAATCATCAAACAATATAAAAGCGTTGTAAGGTTGCATAAAATCTCGACCATCTAAATCAAATTGACGAGCAGATATATATTCTCCGTTTAAAGTGGGATAAGCCAATGTTGAAAGGTATTCTGCAGCACTTTCATCCCACCAATGTGCATTTCGATTAGTATAGGTTGATTCTGTATAGTTTGTAATGTTTTCCATTATGAAACAGTGTCCTATTTCATGTGCAACTTGTTGCTTAAATAAATGACTATTGGGTTCTCTCCAACTTCCTTCACCTCCATGAGGCCCAGCCTCAATCCAGCAATTATTTCCGATTGGCCATTCTGTAGTTGCGTTATCTGCAACATCATTTAGCAGATAATAAACTGCCATATTCTGTGTGCCTCCAAGGCGAGAGTAGGCAGATCTTGAGTTAGAAATACCTTCAATGACACTATTGATTAATAGTATTTTTCCTAAATTAGGTTCACTGCCCCAGGAAAATGGTGTGATAATATAATCAGTGTTATTTGGATGTGGATGAACCCAGCAACCACGTCCACCGACTGAACCAGAAGAAGTAAAATAACGTTGAAGAAGAGTTCCTGAAATGTTCTGCAAATTGAGGCTTTGGCACGTGACAGCTGGTCCACTCAAAATTTGAGCATAAGTAGTATTTGATACGACTAAACACAAAAATAACATCAAAAATAAAACATAAAATCTAAAATATTTTTTTAAAAGTTTATTCATTACCACATTCCGATATTTATAAAGTCAAAATAAGCTAATCCTTGGTTAATATTGTTTTCACAACACAGCCAAAATCACCCAATCATACTAGCATATAATTTATCAACAACGAATGATTTTTTAATCTCCAGAGACGGATTACTTGGAATCAGCGGGGTCATATCTGATCGCCTCACTAAAATCAATAAAACAATCAACCCATCATCAGGATCATGAAGTCATGACTCGTTTACATCGTTAAATTGATGCAATATTTCTCAGCATATTGTGTAACTTGAAAATAATCGTCGATTTTGACTAGAGTTAAATGGGTGATTAACTGATTGACGATCCGTGGTTACTCGATTGTGGTTTCAATCCAGAGCGAGTTAGACTGATTTGAACGACGAACAAATTAATAGCCATGCCCAAAAGATTTCCAAAATTGTGAAGCCATTGAATAAGGGCTCGATTGTTTTGGGCTTTTTCACCCAAAATCAGCCATAAAATTAATTCAATAAAGACCAGAGTGACCAAAGATAAGGCAATCGCAATAGCTCTTGACATCCACTTTCTATGTGATGGTATATTGCGATTTAAAATGTGTTTGATAGCCAGAAAAAATGCCACGCACAAACACAACCCTTGAAAGCATAATGACAGATACCTCAAATCAATCACTCCCTTATTTAAAAAATAGTGCATCCAAACACCCGAAACTCCCATGATACAACCAGAAGACACCGCCACATGTCCTGAAATTTTGTGGAATTTTGGAAATTTTAATCTTAAGCCGCCTGCAAATTGCAATGGCATTGCTAAGAAAAAAAGCATGCCTGATCCCGCATGCAGGATGATTATCAATGGCTGATCAAAATACAATGGATTGACAACAGATGAGGCTTGTCCCATGCTGTCAACTCCAACTAAAACGGATGCCAGTATATACAAGCCAGGAATTGCAGGAATACCTGTCATGACAAACAAAAAAATCACGATCTTCAAATTAAATTCAGTTAACTTGGGTTTTATTAGCTTTGGCATTGAAGGTGGCATGTTCGCTTTTATATATTATAAAGAAAGCCCACTCTAAAGATTTGTCAGCAATTTGTCGTCTCTTCAATTTATATTAGACTCTTTTGAGTTCAATCCTTCAGGATGAAACGTTTTTCATCTCAATAATTGGTATATTAGTCTGCATTAAACAAACTAAAGGACATTCTGTGGGCAGTGATCAATTAACAATGTTGTTAAATGTGTGTACATTAACCATTATACTCTTGACTGCGCATTTATTAATATTGCGCTCCAATCAATATCAAACCTATCTGGCTTTAGCAGTATGTTTTCTCTGTGTTGGATTTATACTTGCAAAACCCGTTATAGGCCTTTTAATACCAAACGCTCAATTATACTGGTTGATAATATCATTACCCGTATTGTTATTTATTGCTCCCAGCTTTTGGCTTTATGTTAAAGGTTTAACTCACGACACTCCTTGGCGTTTCAAACGATCTGAATTAAAACATTTCTATACCGCTACAATGGGTTTATTGATAGCGGTTTCAGCGTTGTTATTACCCAGTGATTTACTCAATTCTATAGTGTCAGATGATGGTAACAGCACTGATTTATTAAAACACTATCCAGTGATATTGAGTTATTGGATTGACTTTCTACTTATGATTACTTTTCTTCTGATTTTGGGATTTGTTTTGCAGTCAGGTTATTACTGTTTAAAGATTTTTAAACGGCTCAAGAATTATAATCATCATTTAAAAGATTTATTCGCCAGTACAGAATCTAAAGAGTTACGTTGGATGCGTATTTTATTGACAATCATTGGTGCAGTTTGGTTGATGACAGCAACCAATATTATTTGGAACAATGTGTTTCATATTAACTTAATCAACCAGACTTGGATAGATGTCATTATTCTTGTTATGGTTTGGATCCTTTCGATTTGGGGTTTGCGACAAAAACCTGGCTTTGAAGAGCTTTATGATTCCTCAACAAACTCACCTGATGCTGTAACAGAGTTGTTAAAAACTAAAAAAAAGAAATATGAACGCTCAGCCTTGGATAAATCACAATCTCAAATCATAGCGCAGACTATTATTAAGGCCATGGTAAATGAGCAGCTTTATTTAGACAACGAACTTTCACTACAAAAATTAGCCAGACAAATCAACACGCCAGCCAATTACATTTCTCAAACTTTAAATTCCACCATTGGTATGAATTTTTTCGATTTCGTCAACACATACCGAATAGACAGAGCAAAAAAACTGTTAACCAGTCGCTCTATGGCTGTTATAGATATTGCTTTTGAAGTGGGATTCAATGCAAAATCTTCCTTTTATAAAGCTTTCAAAAAAAACACCGCAATCACACCCAGTGAATTTAGAAAACAACATCGGTTGAATAAAAATAAATTGAACACTTAAGGAGATTTTCTGTTCCTGAATTTAAAAACACCAATCCTAGATTTGATGACTCAATATCGCTATCAATTCTAGGATTGGTTTATTTGCTTAAACCATTAAAAAGAGAATCGATAACCTATGCGTCCACCAATATCTCCATCAAAGCCCTCTAATGATAATGACAATGCTTGTTTTTCAGTGAATTTGTATAGTCCCTTAATTGATGCCTCATAAAAATTTATGCTATCGCCATCCTCATGATCAATACCTTCAACATGAATCAAACCCAATTTGGTAATCAACTCGAAACGTTCACCTAAAGCACTTCTCGATCCCGCAAACAAACCTGAAGAATTACCATCAACGTTATCATACTTAAATTTACCGACACGTGCATCAAAATAGAAATCAGTCGATCCAATGCCATTAGTGTGGAATCCAAAAGTTAAATCATATCGATCAAAATCAAGTCCTTGATCAGCTCGGTTTTCATAATGTGCACCTAAATATAATTGCTCAGAAATACCGATACTTCCATCAAGATAGATTCCATTTGCAGAAACACTTCTGTTCAAATCTAACTGACCATACCCGATTTCAAGATAGTTATAATCAATTTCATTCTGAGCTTGAATCACTGAAACGAAATGAGATGAAATTAACAAGATATATATAAAAAGTTTGTGAGACATATTTGCTCCTTAGTTGAATAAAGGAACGAAGTTTGCCATAAAAAATTAAGAAATCGTCCACTTGTGCAGGCATAGACCTTATTTAAGCCAATGAGTGCAATTAGATGTTTTTAATAACTTTAGGGTGATGAAATTAAACACAGCTTCTATGTAGAAATACAAATAATAAAAATGTTAAAAATATGACATTTATTACAAATTTATGACACATAAAATATTAAATCGTAATTTTTTGCTATATAAACATCCATTTAACATTGTTTTACACTGTAAATTTAACAGCTTTTTAACAATTATGTTAAAATTTTTCTCGGTCACATATTCCACTGGCACTTTAAAATGTAATACATAAATTAAATAAAAAAATTTATTATTATAATTTTAAAATTTTGATCTATCTAAAACAATAATAATAGGCGGAGAATATGGCAGAAAATAAGATAACCAATAAGAGTAAATATCAATCATTAATCATTTTTATTTCATTATTTGTAATAATTATAGTTGGGGTTTTGGCAATCAACTATTATGTATCGACTCAATTCAGTAAAGATGCAACAGAAATTAATCTAGCTGGTCGACAGAGAATGTTAACGCAAAAAACAACAAAAGCGATTCAACATTTAATCCAAGCACAATCCAGTAACCAGGACGTTTCACAGTCATTTGAAGAGCTTAAATCTGCATTTGATTTATTTGATACTACACTCAATGCTTTTTCAAACGGTGGTAACACAACTGATGCCAATGGCAATACCGTTATTTTAGATAAAGTTGATATTGTTGGTTCAATTAATGCAGTAAATAGTGCTACTTTAGTATGGAACGATCTAGAAACATCTATACGAAAACTCACAGATGCTGATATCAATATTTTGATTGAAACAGCTCAAGCAATTGATGCTGCCACGACTAACAACAATAAGCTTCTTGATAAAATGGATCAGTTAACATTATCATTGCAAGATAAAAATTTTGCTGGAGTTTATATTAACTTAGCTGGTAAGCAACGTATGTTGTCTCAAAGGATAACAAAAACTTTATTTGAGATAGTGAATGCTCAAAGTAATAATACGGATACAAGCAGATTAACAGAACAATTGCTCTTGGATAAAGACCAATTCAACAATACTTTAAACCTATTTTTAAAAGGAGGACAAAGTACTGCTAATTCATTCTCAACAAATATACAAGCAATTGATGACCCAGATGTCTTAGATATTATTAATCAAGGTTTAGATTTCTGGGAGCCGATAAATGTATCTATATCCAAATTATTAAACTCAGATACTTCCACATATAACTTATTAGCAAGCGCAAATTCATTGGCTCAAAAAGAAAACTTGAATCTATTAAGTCTTATGAATGATTTAACAGTTTCTCTAGAACAAGACTCAACAGAAAGATCTAATCTTCTAAGGTATTTTCAAGTATTCGGCATCTTATTAGCATTTGTGATGTTTGGAATCATTGTTTTATTCTTCTTAAAACAATTAAGAAAATCAGATGTAGAGTTAGACAAAGCTAAAAATGAAACAGATAGGATTTTAGATACTGTAAAAGATGGTCTTTTTCTCATGGATCGAGATCATGTCATTGGAACACAACATTCGGATTCTTTAGTCAAAGTTATTAATATTGAAAAACCAGCGGGTAAAAACTTTCTCTCAATTTTAAGAAAAATAGTTCCTGAAAAAACTTTACAAACTGTAAAAGATTACCTGGATTTGTTATACGGAGACAGAGTGAATGAAGAATTGGTTATTGATTTAAATCCTTTAGATAATGTCGAAGTTTACTTTGATTCTGAAGAACTTGATAAAGATATTGGTCATTTAGGTTTTCAATTTAAAAGAGTGATTGTTGATGGCTCAGTATCACATTTGTTAGTGCAAATTGAAAACATCACAGAACAAGTTAAATTAGAAAAAGAATTGGCATTATCAAAAGAAAAAGCAAAAGCGCAGTTTGACTTAATGTTAGAAGTGCTTCATGTGGACCCTGAAATGTTAGGTAACTTTCTTACTGAGACAGAGGGATCATTAAAAGATATTAATCAAATTTTACAAGAAAGAACTAGTTCTGGCAAAGGCAATAGAGACAAACTTACGGCAATATTTAGACACATACATAGAATCAAAGGCGATGCTTCTGGTCTAGAACTTGAAGGATTTGAGCAAAAAGCACATGAATTTGAAGATCTAATAGAAGAACTAAAAAATCAAAGAGATTTATCTGGAAAAGACTTCTTACCATTAGCAATTATTTTAGATGAATTTATGGGACAAATTGAATCATTGAGATTACTGATTTCAAAATTAAGCGAGTTGCAAGGCTCTGTGGGAAGTGAGAGTATTAAACAAAATGATGACGGTTCTAAAAACTTATCCAATAGATTAAATATGCTTACCCAATCTTTGGCCACTAAAAATAGTAAAAAAGTTTTCATGAATGTATTCAATGAGCACTTGATCCCAGCAGAGTATCAAAAAAACATTCAAGATATTCTTACTCAACTCATTCGAAATTCAATTGTACATGGAATAGAATCGCCAGAAAATAGATTCTCAAACGATAAAAACAATGAAGGTTTAATTAATGTTAAATTTTCTACTGATCAAAATGATAACAGCATCATTATGGATTATACCGACGATGGCAAAGGTTTGATAACAGAGGATATATTACAATCTGCTATTAATAAAGGTTTGGTTAACGAGGAAGAGAGCCTTCAACTTTCTAAGAAACAAATTCATGCACTAATATTTAAAACAGGTTTTTCATCAAAGGATAATGTAAATATAGATGCAGGAAGAGGAGTTGGTATGGATGTTGTTCTGAATCTTATAATGAAAATGGGTGGTAAATATGGACTAAGAAGTATTGACAATAAACAGTTTAAGTTTGTTATGAAGCTGCCTCATATTAACAATTCAACAGGAGAATAATTATGGATATGATGATAGTAGATGATTCCATGATCATAAGAAATAGAATAGAGAGAGCACTTGAGTCTTGCAACTTAAATATAGTTGGTGTAGCTGAAAATGGAGTACAAGCTGTAGACATTGTGACAAATAAAAAACCCAAATTTGTAACTATGGATTTAACAATGCCAGAAATGGATGGTTCTGAATGTATAGAAGAAATTCTAAAAATAGATCCCAGCTTAATCATACTTGTTGTATCTGCTCTTTCAGATAAAGCCACAGCCATACAAGCAATGAAAAAAGGTGCTCATGGATTTTTATGCAAGCCATTTACAGAGAAAGAACTTACCAATGCAATCGCTAAGTTATTAGAGGAATAATAATATGAAAAAAGAAGATTTACAAATATTTATCGATGGAGCAACGCATTATTTCGATCAAATGTCTGAAAGCCCTGCTCAGATTCAAACTCCATATTTAGAGGAGAAGAGTTTTTCAATAAACCATGAATACACCGGAATAATAGGTGTTTCGGGGAAGAAGAAAGGATGTGTTTATTTTACTGCACCTGAAAGTTTGCTTAAACATTTGTTATTGGTCATGGGAGAATATGATTCTAGTAAGAATGCTTTATCTGATTTAGTTGGTGAAGTTGCCAATACAATATCTGGTAATGCAAGACAATATTTTGGGTCAGAATTTATGATTTCTGTTCCAGTTGTTGTTAATGGTAAAGCTGAAAGTATAAGACTGCCAAATACCCTCAGGTCTTATGTTATTCCTGTTGTATGGCGTAAATACGAAGCAGCATTAGTAATTAGCTTGGAGTGAGTGATTATGATTAAAAAATTACGCAGCCAAAGGTTACAACTTGAAGAACTCATTCAAATATATGATTTAAAAACAAATGAAATTATAGGTCATGTTCTTGATATCAATCATCAAGGTCTCGGAGTATTTATTGCTCATGATTTATCTAATAAACAAATAATGGAAATTAGGTTGAAACTAATAAAACAAAATAAATGTATTCAATATATTGACCTTATTACAAAAGTTTGTTGGTGTAAAAAGTCCTCTAAATTACAAAACCATATTGCTGGTTTGAAGATAGAGACCATTATAAATACAAAATCAAAAATGAGATTTGAAGATCTATTACAATCTTTGTATCAAATTAAAAGTGAGAAAATTGCATGAAAAAAACATTAATAATATTAATATCATTTACTTTTATCGCTCAAGCTAGCCATGTTAGTGCCGCAGAAAATATAATGGATAGCTTTAAAAATGGTGAAACAAATTTTTCTTTTCGCTATCGCTATGAATTGGTAGATCAAGACGCATTTGACAGAGATGCAAATGCTTCAACTCTAAGAACACGTTTAAACTTCAAAACTGAAAGTTTCAAAGGTTTTAGTCTTTTTGCAGAATTAGACAATGTTTCAGAGATTCTAAGCGATAACTTTAATTCAGGTGCAGGAACAAGTCCAGATCGAAGTAATTTTCCTGTTGTCGCTGATCCTGATGGCACAGAAATAAATCAAGCATGGATCAATTACAATAATTCAAATACAAACTTTAAACTCGGAAGGCAACGCATTAATCTTGATAATCAAAGATTTATAGGTGGTGTAGGTTGGCGTCAAAATGAGCAAACCTTTGATGCAGCTAGTTTTGATGTTAATTTAAATGATAGCCGTTTATTTTTATCATATGTTGATCAAGTTAATAGAATTTTTGGAAATGATGTTCCTGCTGGAACCCATGATAATAAAACTCTGATTTCAAATTGGTCTAAAAAATGGCACGATAAACATAAAATTGTTCTGTATTATTATGATATCGAAAATGAAAATGTGTCTGCATTTTCCAATGCAACATTAGGGGTATCTTTTGATACTCATTGGCAGTATGAAAACAGCAAAGCCAGTTTAGGATTTGATTTTGCACGTCAATCAGATACTGCAAACAATCCTGTGGACTACAGTGCTTCTTATTGGCGCTTAGATGGTGAAATAAAATATGCTAACATTACATATTTTATTGGACATGAAGTATTAGAAGGTGATCCAAATCTTGAAGGGGCTTCTTTTAGAACTCCTTTAGCTACTCTGCATGCGTTTAATGGATGGTCTGATCAATTTTTAAGTACGCCATCTTCAGGACTTGAAGATACTTTTTTTGGTTTAAAAGGTAGTATAAATCAATTTAAATGGCTAATTAAATATCATGAATTCAAGTCAGAAAGTCTAAATTTAGATTACGGCTCTGAATTAAATGCATCTATTGCAATGAAAGTAAATAAAAAATCATCGCTTCTTCTAAAGTATGCTCAATTTAATTCAGATGAATTTAGTTCGGATACAAATAAATTATGGTTTATGTTTAACTATACATTTTAATAGATACTTTTGCTTAATTCTGGGTCGTTAAGAAAAAGAGTTAAAAATAATCTAATCAAGGCGAAAAATGCATTCTAATACGCCATTATTAGCAAATTTTTCAACCTAGAGCAGGTTGTTTTTAAACTTTTTATCTTGTCTTGACCCACACATTAAAAAAAGCCTCTAATATAAATAGATATATTGTTTTAATTAAAACCAAGTTTTTACTTTAATCAATTTTAACTTGGTTTTTAAAGCCTCCTAAATTTACCTTATTAGAGTTATCAAATTTTAAATAGTACTTATTATTTTACTCTAGTATAATTAGATGTATAGTTATAAATATAGTCTAGTCACTTTGCCACAAACTCAATCGTGCCGCTTTGGTGATAGCCACAACCGCTGGCTGACTCAATTTACGTTCAACTGAAATAGCATAGTACTTAAGAAGAATATCGTCAATTACTCCGATTTTAATGACACCATGCTGTTTAAAAATTTCTTCTGCTATGACTTCGGGTGCTGGAAATATACCAAATCCACGTTCAGCAAAAACTTTCATTAAAGCAGTATCATCGTATTCGCCTTTTATTGTAGGGTTAATACCCTTTTCAGCTAACCATCCTTCTAACTTTAAACGAATGGCACTGTCTTCACCTGGTAACAATACTGGCGCACTTGATAAAGATGCTGGAAAATTTTCTTCGTACTTTTCAGCTAACTCCGGAATACCAAAAAAAGCAGTTTTAGAAGCGCCCAATAAATGACTATAAGCTTTGACATGGATGTAGTTTGGCATTGGTCTATCTGCGATGATCAAATCAATTTTATGAATAGCCAGTTCTGCAAAGAGATTATTGAGCTTTTCTTCGTGGCACACCAAACGAATATCGCCTTGCATTTTTTGAATGGGTAATAATATTCGGTGAGCAATTGATTTTGGAACCACCGCAGAAATACCGACTTTTATAGTGATATCTGCCTGGTCTTTTTTGCCTTTGATTAAACTCTCTAGTTCCCTTCCAATTTGGAATATTTCTTCTGAATAACTGTAAGCCAGTTTTCCATAGGCGGTTAATTCCATTCGCTTACCTTTTCTATAAAATAATTCAGCACCTAAATAATCTTCAAGATCACTGACTTGGCCGCTGATGGTTTGGGGCGTTATGTGCAGTTGTTCAGAGGCTCTAGTGACACCTCCATACTTAGCTACACTGTAGAAGTAATAAAGTTTTTTATAATTTATCATATTATTATCAGTTTTTATCGAACATTTGCAATATTATATTCGAATTTTATTATTTTATCTACTGCGATATAATAATCACAAGAGCAAATGACATGACGTACATCACTCTATTTTATCAATTAATGAGGTAATAACATGAACACATATATTTACATGAATGATTTAGAAAATAATTCTGAAATAAGAAGTTTTATTAACCACAAAGTTAAAACAACTCTGAAGAGATTTAACTATTTGATTAAAAAAATTGAGATTCGAATAACCGATGAAAATGGCCCAAAAGGAGGGGATGACAAGAATTGTATGGTCTATATCAAAACTGATTTATTTCCTGAAATAGTCATTAATGGAGTAAAGCCTGATGCTTATGCTTCAGTTTCAGATGCTGTTTTAAGGGCAAAAAGAACTCTGGCGCGTAGAGTAAAGCAAACCCGATCCTATGCAAGAACACCCATGAAAGCAGCGATAATATTTGAATAAATTTAAAATATTTTTTGAGTGATCAGAATTATGCCTTTGTCTGTGCTCATTCTGATCACTCTTAAAATACTTCATGATTGGGCTTCTAAATATTTTTTTATTTAAACCTTTTGACTTTGATACTGCGGTTGCTGCCCTTTAAATATAAGTTCCAAGAACCTAATGACTTTGGCTTTATTATAACTTCTGGATTATTCACTTTAGCAAAACGTATCTTTTTCTTATCAACCTGTTTCCACACTTGACCGTTTGAAAGTTTGATAATTGATCTTCCTGTCCAGCCATTAATTTCACCCTCTATGTTACTGGTAATGATTTCTCGGTCTGACTCTCTCATGGTAAAGCCCATAAACTTTTTTCTTTCTTTTTTGATAATCTCTTCTTTCATTTCACTGGTCATTTTTTCTCTGACTTCTTGACTAATTTTTTCAGTCACTTCATTGCGAACTTGTTGTTCAATTTGTTCATTTGATTTTTGTTGTGAAGCCATTATCCACTTTAAGAGCTCTTTCTTTTCTTGGTCTGTTAGTTTAATTAAACCTGTTTTTTTTGTTGTTAATTCATCCATGTCTTTGAATATATCGTCTTGGGCTAATGTGGCAGTTGATACCATTAAAAAGCAAATTATTATTTTCATCATGTCATTTCCAGAAAGCGCATTAATCTTAAAGCGCAAAATATGTATTAAAAATTCTATTCTAACAAATTTTAGGTCAGATTGATAAATCCATAAAAATATATTGTAGTAAAGACATCAAATATAAAGCCACTTGATACTTGCATAATTAAATATTTGTTATTTCTATTTTTGAAATAAGACTATTATTATGTAAAGACTCTGAATCTAACAGTATTTGACTGATGTCTTCTTTAGAATTGATTGGCTGATTCCAGATATACCCTATTGCACAATCTCGACCATTATGCTTGGCATTATATAATGCCATATCTGCCAAATGAATTGTTTTTTCCCAAATGAGTTTCTGGCTATTTTTGGGTGTTATCGCAAAACCCATAGAACACCTCAGATAAATATTATTCTCATAGGATTCAGCAGGTATGGACAGCCCCCTACAATGTTGCAATATATTTTTGACTAAAGTTTTTATTTTTTCCTGATTAACATTAGGGCATACTATTAAAAACTCCTCACCACCCCAACGCGATGCAATTTGATTTTCAGCAGTCAAATTAAGTAATAAGTTTGCAAACTCTTTTAATGTATTATCACCATTTGTATGACCATACTTATCATTAATTTTTTTAAAATAGTCTAAATCAATAATTATAATTCCAAGTTGTGAACCATCATAATTTTTGGATAATGCTTGTAATTTTTCTTGAACATAATTTCTATTAGCAAGACAAGTTAAGTTGTCATGATTGGCCATCCATTGCAGGCCTTGGTTAACTTCTTCTAACTGTTGTGTTCTCGTAGTAACCATTTCTTCAAGATAGGCTGCATGTTGTTTGCTGCGTATATTACGGTAGATAAAAGTGGCAACAATAAATAAAAATATAAGTAAACTAAACCACCAGGATTTCCAAAATGGTGGTGTAATGGTGAAAGAAAATTGAGCAGATTTAGCGTTCCATTGCCCTTTACCTATTCTGGCAGTGACTTCAAAAACATAAGCGCCTGCTGCTAATGAATCAATCTGCAGTTGTCTTAATCGTGTTTCACGCCAATTACCGCGATTATTTTTAGACAATCTATATCTGTACTGCACATCTGGAGCTCTTTGAAAACTAATCGCAGAAAAGTCAAACAACATGCTGCTTTGACTTTGTTGAATTTCAGGGTTATCTTTTAACATTAAATGGTTATCATTATTGGTCACAGATAATAAATGAACAGGTGGAGGGTCACTGGCTCCAAGTTTATAATCTGCCGAGAAACGGCTAACTCCTTCACCTGTCCCAAACCATAAATTCCCTTTGGTGTCTCTATAACCTGCTCCCCTATTAATCAAATCAAAGACTAACCCTTCTCGTGAAGTGATTACGGTGAAATTTTCACCATCGAAAATAGCCACTCCTCTATTGGTTCCAATCCAAATATCACCATGACTTCCTGGAAGAATAACAGTACTATTATTATGAGGCAAGCCATCTTTTGTCGTCCACTTTTGAAATTTGTTTTCAATGAAATAACCCAATCCATTATTACTTGCTATCCATAGTCCCCCTCCATCATCTTCATATATGTCATTGATAAAGTTGGCTGGTAAGCCATCTTCTGTAGACCAACTTAAAAAGCTTCCATTTTCATATTTTGCCAATCCATTTGCTGTAGCCAGCCACAAGGCTCCGTTTTTTGATTCAAGAATTCTATTTACTCTATTATCTGGCAATCCTTGGGCTTTGGTGTAATGAATAAAGTTGTCATCCATCAAGTGATTAAGTCCATTGTTGGTGCCAATCCAAAAACTCTTATCATGGGCTTGTATCACTTGATAGCTTACCATTCCAGACATGCCGTTGTGTTCACCATATTTAATAAACTCTCCATGATTAAGCTGACTTAATCCATCGAGTGTGCCAAACCAAGGATCACCCCCATCATCCACAATAGTAGTAAGTACTTTATTATGTGGTAATCCATGCTCCTTGGTAATATGAGTAAATTTTTCATTACATAAGTGGCTGACACCATTGCCATTTGTTCCAAACCACATACAATTATCTTTATCTTCAGCAATAGCATAAACATTAGGGTTGGGCATACCTGCTTGTGCTTTCCAATTTATTACTTTTGAGGTACTTAATCTAGCAACACCTCCGCCATAGGTTCCAAACCACAAATTGTTTTCGTTATCTTGAAAAATCGTGTTGACACTATTATCAGGTAAGCCGTCAGACATATCCATGTGCTGATATTGATTATCAGAAATTATTTTATAGACTCCACTTCCTCTTGTGCCAAGCCATACATTGCCCAAGTTATCATTTGTGATACTATTTATTGTTTGCTTACTTAAATCGATTCCAATATCTAAACTCGCTATTGACTCTCCTGTATAGTATGCAATACCTTGACGGGTTCCAAACCAGACAGTTCCATCAGCATGTTGAAAAATTGTTCTTATCTCTGAATTTTGTGTTTTCCAAGGTATTTCTTTTATTTTCCCTTCAGAAATAACAACCACCTTGCTTGACATTCCTAACCATAAATTAGATTGGTCATCAAACATAAGACTTCTTATTCTTTCAGATGGTAATCCTGAGTCAAAGTTATACTGATTTAGTATTTTAGGAGAATCATCATTACTAATTTGTAATATACCCGAACCATATGTTGCAACCCATATTGTGCCATCTTTGGCTTGTACCATTGATCTGGCAGAGGTTTCATCTGGCCATTCTTTAATTGTTTGAAATCGCTTTCCATCAAACCAAGCAACCCCTCTTTCACTGGCTACCCATAAAGTACCATTTTGTGTCTTTAGTATGTCTCTTGCTAAATTATGAGGTAAACCATCCTCTTCACCAAAGGTCCAAAACCTGTCACCATCAAACCGATTAATTCCAGTTCGAGTTGTAATCCATAAGAAACCTTGAGCATCTTGCTCCATAGCAAATATAACAGTATCTTCTAAACCATCTGAGATACTCAGGTGAGCAAAAGGCAATTGTTGTGATGAGGTTTCGAAAACACATAAAGTACTTATCAAGATAACGAAAAACAATATTCTTTCATTGAACAATTTGAAACCTTTAAAAAAATATATCAAAATTGAATTCCTTATAATTACTTAATAAAATATTTACTTATATTACAGTATATTAGCACATTAAACTAATCCAATCAATTATGTTTAAAAAGACATAAATATCAACATTGTGATGATATATGTGTTTGCATTTATTATATGACTTTTGATATCTATCAAAAATTGTCAGATTCAGATACAATAAGGTTTTAATAAAAATCATAAGTTCATGCACCTCAAAACTATTCTAGCTGTATTATTATCTATATTTGGATTCATTTCTTGCCAACAAAATAAATCCATTGCACCTCAAAATAATGATTCTGAGTCAACCACCAAAGCAGTCAGTATTAACTCTATAAATTTTGATATTCCTTATCATCAATTTACATTAAGTAATGGATTGAATGTCATTTTACATAAAGATACTTCAGACCCAATCGTGGCAATAGCAACCATTGTTCATGTGGGTTCAAATCGTGAAAAACCAGGAAGAACTGGCTTTGCTCATTTTTTCGAGCACATGGCTTTTAATAACTCAGAAAATGTACCAATGGGCGCAAACAGAAAGATGATTCCTGAACTGGGCGGCACCAGAAACGGTGGCACATGGAGTGATGGAACTCAATATTATGAAGTGGTTCCAAAAGATGCTTTTGAAAAACTCATGTGGATCGATTCTGATCGATTTGGTTACATGATAAATACAGTAACCGAAGGCACTCTAGAAAGGGAAAAACAAGTTGTTAAAAATGAAAAGAGGCAACGTGTTGATAATCGCGCTTATGGCCACACCGGTCATGTTATAAGAAAAGCGCTGTATCCAAAAAACCATCCTTATAATTGGACTGTTATCGGCGATTTAGAAGATCTACAAAATGCCACTTTAGATGATGTCAGAGAATTTTATGAAAAATACTACATACCTGCCAATGCTACATTGGTGATTGCTGGCGATATAGACATAGAGCAAACAAAAACATCAGTTGAAAAATGGTTTGGAGAAATCAAAGCGTCGCCTGCAATAGAGGACCTTAAACCAATGCCAGTGGCACTTTCTGAGACTAAAAAATTATACCATTTAGACAATTTTGCAAAGTTGCCACAAATCAGTTTAACTTT
>JBGCFT010000130.1:0-2690 GCA_045107085.1 Marinicellaceae bacterium
AAAACATTGATTAACCAACATAACCAAGCAGTAGGAACATAGACTGTCAAAAATGGTAAATGAAAATATCCCAATCCCAAACCAAGAAAAATCCTTAATGTTATAGCAGCAGAAGTAAAAGCAATACTTCTGTAAATCCATATTTTATGTAATACAATATTACCAGCGATAGCATATTTAATCGCCAAAAATGTTGTGGAGAACCATAAAATAGCTAACATTCGAAAACCCCACTCTGCTATTAATCCACCTGTTGCGTTAAATGACATAATAAAACCTGATACAGAACCAAATAAAACAGCCATTGTATAAATCATTCCTATTGTTCTGTGTGTTTTTATAGAATATGTTCTTAGCTTTTTACTCAATTGAAATGGAACAAGCAATAAAGCCAGGCCTCCTCCAAAAAAATGTGCTGGCACTTCTAAACCTGCATTCGAAAACTTTACCATAAAATCATTATGGGGGTTTATTTGTTGAAATAAAAAATAAAAAGCATAACCTGCTACACCAAAGCATAGAAGTGAATACAGGGCAAAAACAGATAAACGAAATAACTTGTGCATTGATACGATTCCAATTATAAGATGATTCATTATTGTTAATTCGAAGCTATATTTCGTCCTGATTGACTGTTTAGTACCTCTAAATAAGGTTTTTGGGAGCGAATTATCGAATAACTTTAAGGTTTTTTCACCAGATTATTAATCTTTGGATATTTTTATCATTAACTTTAGAAGCTCAATGGTAAATCATGCTGGCTTAATTATAATGTTGCTATGTTTGATAAACTGATAAAACAATTGCCAGATTCTGTGATGCGAAAGGATTTTTTTCGCTTACGACAGCAATTGTTTTTAGCAAAAAGATACCCAGAAAAAGCTGAAAAAACATTAGCTAAAATAGAATCAGCCTCTCAAAAATTTCAAAACAGACTTAAAACAAAACCAAAAGTCACACTTGCAGAAGGTTTACCAGTTTCTTCCCGTGTTGAGGAGATTGTTAAGACAATACAAAATAATCAAATTGTTGTTGTGGCTGGTGAAACTGGCTCTGGAAAAACAACACAACTGCCAAAAATGTGTTTATTGGCTGGTCTTGGAACAAAAGGCCTAATTGCTTGTACACAACCGAGAAGAATAGCCGCACGATCCATGGCAGAAAGAGTCTCTGAAGAACTCCGCACAACTCTTGGTCAACAAGTTGGCTATCAAGTCAGGTTTGATGATAAATATTCTGCCGATGGCTGGATTAAATTTATGACAGACGGGATTTTATTAGCTGAAACCCAGAATGATAAATTTTTAAATGGCTATGATTGTATTATTATTGATGAAGCGCATGAAAGAAGTTTAAATATTGACTTTTTATTAGGATTTCTTAAAAATTTAGCCGCCAAACGTCAAGATCTCAAAATAATTATTACTTCAGCTACCATTGATACTGAAAAATTCTCAAAGCATTTTAATAAAGCTCCAATTATTAATGTTGAAGGACGAAGTTATCCTGTGGAAGTTGAATATCGCCCACTGGATGAAGCAGATGGCGATTTGAATCTGGGCATATATTCCGCTATTAAAGAAATTTACTCTCAAGATAACAATGGCGATATATTGGTTTTTCTATCGGGTGAACGCGAAATATTAGAAGCACAAGATTACTTAAACCGTAAACACATTCGCTCAACAGAAATACTACCATTATATGCCAGATTAACGGCAGCACAACAAATGCGTGTTTTTCACCCTGGCTCACAAAGACGCATTATTCTTACTACCAATGTTGCTGAAACATCTTTAACAGTTCCAAGAATTCACTATGTTATTGACTCTGGGTTGGCACGAGTGAGCCGATATTCTAGCCGATCAAAGATTCAAGGTTTGCTTGTTGAGGGCATATCTCAAGCAGCTGCCAATCAAAGAAAGGGCCGATGTGGGCGTATTGCAGATGGTGTGTGCTATCGTTTATATAGTGAAGATGATTATAATTTAAGAGACGAGCATACTGATCCAGAAATACTCAGAACTTCTCTGGCATCAGTTATATTACGAGCAGCGGCCTTAGGGTTTGGTGGAATTGACCAATTCCCTTTTGTTGACCCACCAAATTCAAGTATGATAGCAGATGGCTATCAATTATTAACAGAATTACACGCCATTGATGATAAGAGACAATTAACTCAATCTGGTCGCAAACTCTATCAATTGCCCATTGATGTCCAGCTTGGGCAAATATTAATCAAGGCAGAATATTTAGGCAGCCTTTCTGAATGTTTGATTATCGTTTCGGCATTAACAATTCAAGACATACGAGATCGCCCCTTAGATTTTGCGCAAGCCGCAGATGCTGCTCATAAAAAATGGCAAGATAACCGTTCAGACTTTCTCTCCTATATTAATATTTGGAAAGATTTAATAAAACAACGTCAATCCCATAATAACTCACAATTTCGTAAATGGTGTCGACAAAACTTTGTTTCCTATAGGCGTTATATAGAATGGAGAGACATTTACCAACAATTGAAAAACATTCTCAAAGAACAAAAAATAAAACTTAATTCAAAACCTGCAGATTATGTTGCTATTCATCAAGCTATTTTGTCTGGTTTTATTTCTCATGTCGGTTTCAAAAAAGAAACCGGTGATGCAGGCGGTTATTCCGGAGCGCGTAATCGTAATTTTTTTGTGTTT
>JBGCFT010000131.1:0-12395 GCA_045107085.1 Marinicellaceae bacterium
CAGACTTTGTTTTAATGACATGGCCAAAATAAACTGCTGAAATTATTGGCATTAAGGTGAGCATCCAGCGCAGGTCTTTATTAAAGTGCTGTCCTTTCCACATTAAATAAATTCCAAATGGAAATATTAAGAATAAGGTCAGAATGACGATTTTTTTACTTTTTGACCAGTTTTCTAATGTTTTTAATGCCATTTTAATTGGTGTTTATTTAATAAGTTTTCAATAATACCATCTACCATGTCATTGGCTTTGGCGAGTTCAAATAATGGCTTGGCTTCATCGTACTTTTTCATGTGTAATTTCGCAACCAACAAGGTGTGAGCGTAATATTTATTATTAGATTCAGCATGATGAACTTTCTCCATCATCGACTCAACCTCTTCAAAGAGGTTATAAGCAGCTTTTTCATTGTTCAAGAGTAGCTGTAATCCTGCAACCAGTAAAGAATCCACGGCCAAATCATTGGCTGCTGAATAATTGCTTGGATCTTCTGTATAGTTTCGTTTTGAAATAGTTAACCCTTTTTGATAATATTCTAATGCATTTCTATACTCATCTTTTCGCTGAAAAATTTCACCAGCAGTGCTGAATGAATAGGCTTGTTCTCGTTCATATTCTTGGTTAAATGGCGCTTTAAGTTTGAGTGCATTGCCGAGTTCAATGGCTCTAAGTGCTGTTAATTTGGCTTTTTCCAATTGTTGATCTTCTAGATAAAAAAACGCCAACTGATTATGTAAAATTCGTTCATTGTTTTGTTTTTTTAAGTCTTCTTGGTCTTGCTTGATACTGGCTTGGGCATATTTTATTGCGGTTAATGTGTCTTCAATCCCTTTAATTAATTCACCAAAATCAAGTTCATACCATGCTTTCATTTGATAACTGTGTGAATTTGCATACAACCAATTGGCATCTTTAGGATAAAGTTCAAGCTGATTGTGGGCAATTTCAATGGTTTTGCTAATCTGATGCATGGCTTGTTCTTGTTTGGCGTATTCCATTAAATGATAGCCCAGTTCTAAACTGGCTTCCCACAAAGTCATTTGTGAACTCTTGGGTGCAAGCAGTAAGAGTTTATCCATTGTATTTACGGCTTCTGAAAGGGCTTCTGCTGTGCTGTGTTCTTGGCCTTCAGATGATTGAACTTGGCTTTGGTAAACTTTGAGCTTGGCTAAAAGCGGATAAAGGTTCAAAGGGTCAGCGCCAGATTTTTGAGCCAGTTTCAATTGTTCATCGGCTTTTTGAAACATACTTTGTGCTCTTTCAGAATGTTCCATATAATCAAACACACGACCAGTATTGATATATGCTTTGGCAGACTGACGGTGTCCTGCTTCGTCCAAGGTTAATGGGTCTTGTTTTTCTAAATGTTCGACACTTTTCTCAGCTACATTTTGCAAAACATCAATTCTGCCGATGCGCTCAAGTTTTTCATAGAGTTCATCTAACATGTAGTTCATCAATTCATCGGTGTTGTGCTTTTCAGCAACAGTTAATTGTTGTAAATGTTTAATGTCATTCGTGTATTTGACAGTAAATAACACAACTGATATAAAAGCCAATACCAAACCCAAACTCACCCAAGGATGGCGTTTGACTGATTTTTTAAATACGGCAGACAATTTATGGTTATCAAAACTCAATGGAAAACCAAGTTGCCATTGATTCAAATCAGAGCGTAAGGAAAAAGCACTTTGATACCTTTGTACTGGCTTTTCTTCAGTAAGCATGCGAACAATCTTTTGAATTTCAGCTGGTATGTTATTTTGTTTTAAGGCTTGATACATTTGACTGGGCTGTTTAATATCAAGTTTTTCTTGAACATTAGATAACAATAAATGACCAAATAACATACCTAATGCATACAAATCTGTACGTTGATCAATGTCTTTTCCTTGTAGTTGTTCTGGTGCACTGAAACCACGTGTACCAAAATTCAAACTGCTGTGATTTTCTTGCTGCATAGCAATGCCAAAATCAATCAGCACAGGATAGGGCTCCCCATTGATGGTTTTTATCAAGATATTGGCTGGTTTTATGTCCTTGTGATAGACTTTTCTGTTATGAACAAATTGCAAAGTTTCAGATAAATCCATCACCAGTTTTACCACGGTTTCTAGGCTTAAATCATACTTTTTTACATAATGATCAATGTGAAAACTATTAATGTATTCAAGTACCAACCATGGGTGACCAGATTCAGTAATATTTCCATCAATAATAGTGACTACACCAGGATGATGTAAGTCTGCTAAAATTTGCATTTCTTGCAAAAATTGTTGTTTTAGGGCACTGTGTTCAAACTGTCCAGAAATGAATTTGATAACTACAGTTTGTTGATAAACTCCATCAGAGCGTTCTGCCAGATAAATATCGCTTTGGCCTCCTGAGTCTATTTGTTTTATGATTTTGTATTTGCTGTGCAATTCTTCATCTGACAAATCGGTCTTGTCAAAGGTGTGGTTTATTAAATTTTGAGCATAATCGCTTAGTTTAGATAGCTTTGAGGCTTCATAACCCTTTTTTTTGAGGTAGTCATCAATTTCGATTTCATCATTTTCATCCAAGTCTGAATTAATTTTTTCCCAAAGATTATTGAGGTCATTTTGATTCATTGAAGTGCTACAGCCAGCATTGCTCTGGCCTTTTTCCAGTTTCTAAATACGGTTCTTTCACTGACTTGCATAACATTGGCGATTTCAGAAAACTCCATATCTCCAAAAAATTTATAAGTGAATACTTGTTCCAATTTGTCATCAAAAATTTTGAGTTTTGCTAATTGCTTCTCTAAATCTAATAAATAACTGGATTCTTTAAACACGGGTTTTTCAGCGTATTGGGTGTCATCCACATAAGTGATTAATTTATTTCTTTTGGCTTCATTAATTAAAATGTGTCGCATCGCAAGCGCTGAATAGGCAAAAAAGTGATTGCGGCTTTTAAATGTTTTATCTTGTTTTTGATTTTTTAACCAGGCTTCATTCACCAGTGCTGTGGTATTGATACCAGTGCCTTTAATTTTAAACCGTTGTGTTCTAGCGATTTCTTTTAGCCGATGGTAGACAGCATCAATGTCATGTTGTTGCTCAGTGTTTAAAGCCGATTGATCGTCATTTAATAACTGAGTTAAATTTGCATAATCCATACAATTAGCGTAGCAAAATGGTCAGTGCTTTTCAAATAATTCACATTTTCTATAAAAATAATTGTCAGTTTTTGATTCCTTCAGTTGTTATAAAGCTTATATATCAATTATAAATAAAATTTAATCAGCATTTTTTAACCAGTTCATTTATTTAAAATATTAAAATGCATTTTTTGATTTATAAAAACAGGTCGTATCATCATAGATGAATTGCAGGGATTAATGCGAATCACTGTCGTCAGTACTGATAATTTAGCCTACCAACAAAGAATCATCAGCATTCTAGGCAGATTAAAAATATACAGTCGGATAAATTTAAATTTTTGGACCTTAGCTGCTCCATTTGTTGATAACCCAAAAAGAAATCTACCAGAATCTGAGGATTTTAATCTTGAAGGATTTATAGTTCATGAAATTCATCCAGAACAAACAAGCAAGTTTAAAGCCAATCTCATTGCAATTGCTGACCGCTATCAATTGTTAATAAGCAGCGATTTAGCAACAGGTGTAGAAATAAGTTTTGAATAATTTTAAAATTAATTGTCAGTAAATTCCTCATTGAATTGTTAACAGAGTAAATAACATAAATTTAATGAGGGAAAATCATGAAAATAATACTATTTACTTTGTTGTTAGCATTCAGTGGTCTAACACAAGCCAATCTAATTGTCGTTGATAGCAACCAAGATGCAACAGTTGACGATGGTTTATGTACATTGCGAGAAGCATTAACTGCTGCAAATTTTGATATCAGTTTTAATGGTTGTTCAGCAGGATCGGGGGATGACCTGATTTGGCTGTTACTGAGTGCCACTAATGAAAGTATTGTAGCCAATAACGTTTTTCCCATTACTGAAGGGGTAGAAATACAAGGTCCTGGTATGGATAATTTGGTATTCATCCCAGCTAATAACCATGCTGGGCATATATTTCAAATTAACACCAGTGATGATGTTAGCATAAAGGACTTTCGCATTGGTGGAGCACAATCCAGTGCCATTGATGTGGTAAATGTGGGTGTATTGGAATTGTTACGCATGCGCTTATTAAATAATGAAGCAGCTTCAGGTGAAGATGGCGGTGCTATTGCCGCTGACCCTGGAAATACACAAACCAGAAATATTGATGCTTTAATCATCAGTGATTCAGAATTTAAGTTTAATGACGCCATAAAAGGAGGTGCTTTGGCAATCAGCGGCGAATTTCCGGTAACAATTGATAACACCACTTTTGAAGGCAATTCGAGCACATCACCAGGAGGTGCCATTCATCGACACAATGTTGACCGTGATGTCTTCACTGCCATAATGGAAATATCTGATAGCCAATTCATCAACAACTCATCAAATACCACTGGCGGTGCCATTTCTGTAGAATTTGCATTCCTCAACATTAGTCAATCATTGTTTCATCAAAACCAAGGACAAAATGTTTTGAATATAACCCGAAGCATTGCCACGATTCAAAATTCATTATTTGCAGAAAACCCAGTAACACGAGTTATACAGCACAAAAACTTTAGTAGTTCATCAATCTTCTCTGAGTTGACTCTGTCTTACAATACTTTTCTTGATAATCAAAATTTAGATATTGAAAATAATACTACTGGTGGCACCCTAACTACCTATTTACTAGCCAATGTGTTTGATGGAGATGACGCGTTTCACTGTCAAGGTATCGGCAATGTCAGCTTGGGCTATAATTATCAAAGATTAGGTGCAAATTGTGCGCAAGGTATGAACGACTTTCCAGCAACCGATCCGATATTATTGCCTTTAGCTTATTATGACGGAGATGTATTGATTGCTCCCCCTTCTCCTATTAGTCCTCTAGTAGATAATGGAAGTGGTTGTAACAGTATGGATTTATCCGGCGAAGGGCGATCGCGTGATGGTGATGCTGATGGCATGGCTAATTGTGACATTGGCGCAGTGGAAAGACCTGATGCCTACAACCTGAATGTAGATATCATCGGTAATGGTGAGGGTCAAATCGACCTTAACGAATTTGCCATGGCTTGTTTCTCACCTAATGAATGCGACTGGCCTTTAGAACAAGGCCTAACATATTTGTTAGAGCCTGTGTCTGATAATGGCTCTCAGTTTCTCGGTTGGAGTGGCGACTGTAGTGGAAATGGTAACTGTCTAGTCACCATGAACAGCGCACAAAATGTCACAGCAGAATTTACTCAGTTAATCAGTCCTGTGACATTAACCGTCAATACGATACGCACAGAAAACTTTCTGAATGCCACGGTCTCCAGTAATCCGCTTGGTATCTCTTGTGGAGCTACTTGCAGTTTCGATTTTGATGAAAATGAAACAGTAGTTCTGACTGCCAACCCGCAATCTGACACCATAGTGGATTCATGGGACAATTGCCATGAAGTCAGTATGGATGGTTTAAACTGTACCATTCATTTAGGTTCAATGAATGAGCAAGTTGATCTTTATCTGGAAACAAATCCAGACATCGTTTTTAAATCTGGATTTGAAAGCTTAAATTGAATAAACATTTGCATGAAATAATTGGGTAAATATATTACACTGATCAGATGAAAGAATCTGATCTATATTTACCCTTAAAAAAGTTTCTAGAAATCCAAAATTATGAAGTCAAAGGTGAAGTAAAAGATTGTGATGTTTTGGCCGTTCGCAAAGATCAAGAGCCACTCATCATTGAATTAAAATTAAGCATTAATTTATCAGTGATAATACAAGCTGTTGACCGTTTATCGTATTCATCATTGGTTTATTTGGGCATCCCAAAACAATACAAAATGAACCGCAACCGAAGACGTAAAGTTGTTAAGTTAATAAAAATGTTGGGATTGGGGTTAATAGTTATCGACCCTAACATTAAAATTGGTAGTGTAGATGTGGTGGTGGAACCAAAAGAATTCAAACCCAGAATATCGAAAGCCAAGAAACAGAAATTACTGTCTGAATTCCACAACAGAAATGGCGATCCAAATTTAGGTGGTGCCTCAACCATGCAAGGCAGGGTCACCGCCTATCGACAAAGGGCCGTTTGTATCGCTGAATACTTGAGCAAAAACGGAGCGACAAAAGCATCAATCCTCGCCAAACAGTTACAAGAACCTAAAGCCAGAGATATACTCTATAAAAATTATTATGGCTGGTTTGAGTCTGAATCGAGAGGTGTTTACCAATTATCAAAAATCGGCACATCAGAATTTGTTAAGTGGTGTGAAAGATAACCACATTATTTACTTCTTAACTTTTCCCATGGACCTTGAATAGCGACCGTCATGCCTGGTTCTTTGTGAATGTTTGCAAACAGCGTTTGGCCATCTGGAGAAAAACAAGCTCCAGCCCATTCTGATTGGTTATTCGCAGCAATAAAATAATGCTTGCCCTCAGGTGTTAATCCTATAAGACAATTCTTATCCTGACCATTGTCTTCACAGATAATTAAATCGCCCCATTGATTGAGGGTAATATTATCTGGTTTTTCCATGATGCTGCTATCAGTGGCCTCGTAAACCAACTCAATGGTTCCTGTTTGGTTGTTTTTATTGGGTATGTATTTAAAGATTTGGCCTATATTCGCAGCACCGCCTGATGTACAGGAAAAATAAATACCATCTTCATGCGCCACAATGCCTTCTCCTCTGACAAAAATAGCAGCACCTTTGGCTTTAGCCTGGAGATTAACCGTATTTTTTTCTGGGTCGGGTTCATCAATGGTTACCCATTCACAATCGAATTTTTTGGCTATTTCCAACTGACTTGTGCTCGTGTTTATTGTCTTTAAATCCACAAACTTAAGGGCTTGTAGCTTTCCACCTGCAGCCAGTTTTCTATTTTCATTCGGAATAAAACGATAAAAACAGCCTTTGTTATCATCTTCAGTTTGGTAAACAATTCCAGTTGAATTATCCACAGCAACTGCTTCTCTTCTGAATCTACCCATTGATTTCAGCGGTTCGGATTTTTGTAAAGGCTTAAATGGATCGACTTCAAAAGCATATCCATGACGTTTGCCCATCATCCATCCGCCCCCAATTCCTTCACTGACTTCTTCACAACTTATCCATGTATTCCAGGGTGTTTTTCCGCCACTGCAATTTCTTATGGTTCCAGTTAAACTTAAATAGTGTTTTTTGACATTAAAATCTTTGTCTAAATAGATAGTGGTACATCCTCCACTTGAATACTTATCATAAGCAAATTTCGGTTCAGGAGATAATTCGTTACTGAATAAATTTATGCCTATCTCGTGATTTCTGACCAATACTAAATCTCCATTTTTTGCTTGAAAGCATTCCATTCCATCATGTTTGTCAGGAACAACATTTCCATCTGACATGGTTTCTCCGTGTTTTGAGATCACCATATAACTAAACCCTTCTGGCACGTCACATATTCCTTTGGGATCAATTTTCAACAATGAAAAATCTCTTTTTTTCGTATTTGCCTGTGAATCATTTAAATGCAACAAACTGGCTCCTAGCCCAATAACAATGCCTGTTGTGGCTGTATTTTTTAAAAATTCTCTTCTGGTTGACTTGTTTTTCATTCATTTTCTCACTATTGATATACCTTAATAATTCTTGATATCAATTGATCAACCAACTGATTCAGAAATAAGTTCATTGAATTATTCTATCAATTATCCGTTTGCTTTTTGATTATTTTGCTTAGTCAAAGCCGGGTCAAATCTTTTCAAAAAAAATCCCAGTGAAAAAAATAATAAACCTAAAATAATTGGCATAATAGTTCCAATATTTATTCCTGAACTTAACACAGTTTCTTCTGGATTATCTGGATTGACAAAGACAGTGACTGTTTTTCCTGTTGCATAATCTGAATTTTTCAACCAGTCTCTCGCCTCAGATGCTTTATTAAAACCGCCTTCTACGCTAAAACCACTGCCTTTAGAAAAATAATTATTTGTGTAGTTCTTGTCATTGTAATCATATTGATAGGTCGCTTCAACTCGATAGACTAAATGTCGTTGGGTTGCACTGCCCGTTGTTGATAAGCTGGCAGGTGTTTTTGTGGAAATGATTTTTCCTTGAACTTGATCCCAACTTTTACTGGATAAGGCAGAGGCAATAAAGTAAATGCCAAAACACAACAACAAAGCTCCAAATAGCATTAAACCTTTAGCAACATTTGTCATTGATTCACCTCATTATTATATGAAATTTAATTATAAATCTAATTATTAATTTGCGCAATGGCTTATAACACTGTTAAATAATCCAAGTATGAGAATGAAAAAATAAAAAGATTGTTATGTTTGTATTTAAACTATTATTCGGCTCATACACAGTTACTCATGATCAACAAAAATTAATGCATCCACATCAAAGCCTTTTTGCTTTGATAGTTGTATGAATCGATCTATGATGGATTGATCGATGGTTGGTGTTCTCGACAGCAACCACAAATATGATAAATCTGGACCAGAAACAAAAGCATAGTCATAGTTTTCTTGATCTAATTCAAATATGGCATAAGTTCCATAAAAGGGTCCAAAAAAAGACACTTTTAAATAGCCTTCATCTTCATCATTCACAAAATAGGCTTTACCATTTGCCGTTTTCCATTTATTTTTCTTACTTAAGAATCCTCGATTTACCACTGAAACACCGCCATCTTCTCGCAATGAATAATGCGCCGTCACTTGATGCATTCCTCGCTCAAAGGAATGATCTAATCTGGCAATTTCGTACCATTTACCCAAATAACGATCCAACTCAAATGATTTGACTGGTTGAATATTTTTTGGAACACCAAGGCACCCTGAAAGATTGATACAAAATAGTACTAATAATAGAGTAATGAATTGAATACGCATATTATTTATCCTGTATGGTATGGCTGATTCTGAATATTATATCTGTATCTTTAAACATTTAGGGCCGATGTATTTCTTTTAAATGTGTTGTCAAACTATAAAAATCTGCACCCATTTTTCCAACTGAATTAATTGATTTTTGATTGATTAGACCTTCATCATATAAATCTTCATTAACAAATATGGACTGAACATCTAACAATACCATTGTTCCTCCGACTGCATTGTCACCAATTTCTTGTATTTCACGCAAAGTACATTCGTATCGCACTGGTGCATCTTTCACAGAAAGGGGTTTGACTTGATGACTGCAAACTGTGTCTATGTTAGCAAAATCGAATTCACTTTCACCAGCCGCAAGACTGGCACTTGTTTGATTCATTTTGGATAATAATTCTGCACTGACAATATTGACAACACATTGACCAGTCTCCACTATGTTTTGTAATGTGTCTTTATCTATTCCACTGCTTTGTGTCACTTGAGTATAAAGTAGAACCGGCGGATTACAACTGGCGACAGTGAAAAAAGAATAAGGTGCTAAATTATTAATCCCTGATTTTGATTGAGAACTGATCCAAGCAATGGGTCGGGGTGTCACTCCTCCAACCAGTAAACGGTATTTTTCTAGGCTAGAAATCACAGAAGTATCAAAATTCATGCTGATGACACCTTTATTTCATTCAAGTGATTCAATAAATGCATGACATGGGCGGCTTCATATTCGTCTTTTGATAATTCGCCATAAGCAAAATGCGGCGCTAATTCTCCATCATAATGTTTAAATGCTAGCATGGATTTTTTTAAACGAGACAGGGCCAATGCAATATTATTATCTGCTGTTAATTCTGGAGCACCTGGAATCACTTCGTTTAAACCATGAGTCATTTTACCTTTGGCAGAAAAAGCAGAAAACGCCAATTGTCCAACTGTATTTTTAAAAAGATCCGATTTATGCTCTGGAAATCCAATCATAGAATATTCCACGCTTTGTGCACAGTGATTGAATATTTGTGTCGGATTCCATTCCCCCACATGAGATATGGATTGAGAAGATATTGATTTAATCAAGTTTAATCCAGCATCTATTGTTAGGGGTTTTGTATATTCATCGATGCTGAACCACACTGCTGAACCAACGAATCCGATGGCTATGCCACTACCAACAGTGGCTTTGATAAATTTTCTTCTGTTCATTTTTAGGTTAATAATCTACTTAATTTTTTCAGCAATTTCATCTAATTTTTTTTGCATGGCTTGATCAATTTCTTCAGGTTTTATTTTTGAAATAATATTTTTTAATACCCTGATTTCATCAGCATCAATTTCGCCATCTCTTTCTGCGATATCCAATATGCTGCCTAATTCTTGAGCATCTAACTTACCATCATTGCTAAAACATTCTATGGATCGAAAAGTCATTTCTAAATGGTCTCGTGATTTTTTCATGCTTCTTCCTAATTTTGAGTTTAAAATTATAGGGTTTGATTATATCACTTATTTACTTTTTCTTGTTTGAATATAATAGATGGGTAAACCAGACAATATTAATAATGAGCCCCACAACATGGCTTTAGAACCAATACCACTGATGGCCCAACAACAGTAAATAAGTGCAAACAGTGTTGTTGTGAAGTTGATAATCTGTCTATCTTTATGCCAATGTGCATAAATAGATTTAAACTCAGCAGCGATTGAAAAAATATAAGGCATAAACATTCCTAACGTTGAAACCATAATGGCAAATGTGAAGAATTTTACTAATCCATCATGGTAATTAGCTGCTACCAATAAAGTGACAATAATACTTGAAATGATCAATGCCTCTTTCGAAACACCTTCATTATTTTTATCCGAAAGTATTTTGGGAAACAACTTATCTCTAGCTGCAGTCATAGGTACTTGTCCTTGCATTAAAATCCAACCATTCAATGCCCCAACACAACTAATAATTGCACCAATTGCCACAAGATCACCAGCCCAATCACCCCAAATCATTCGAGCTGCCTCTGAAAATGGTGCGCCTGATGTTTGTAATTGCGCATTGGGCACAACGCTCATGACAGCAATTTGACTAGAGATATAAATTGTTGCAGTCACCAATACACCAATGATGGTGGCACGTGGGATTGTCTTGCTGGGTTTTTTTACATTGCCCGCAGGCACTGTGGCTGATTCCATCCCTAAAAACGCCCATAAAGTTAAGGCGGCAGTTGCAGATATTGAAGTGATAATCGGTTGATCCACAGGATTAAAGGGTTCAAATGAATTGGAATCAAAAACAAAAAATGCAGCCAAACCAATCATGATTAATGGAATGATTTTTAAAACAGTGAATATCAGTTGAGTTATTCCAGCTTGCCTGACACCGCGCATATTAATTAACGTTAGACTCCAAATTAAAAACAATGCGATGATTACAGCATAAATGGGCTGTGCAATCATGACAGGGAAGAAAACACCCATATAAGAAACAGCCGCCACAGCAATGGCAGCATTGCCACACCAGATTGAAATCCAATATGACCAAGCCACAGAAAAACCAGCCAACTCTCCAAAATTATCATAAGCATAACGATAGGGACCACCTTGTTTGGGAAACTTTCGACTCAGCCTAACAAAAACCAATGCCGTCATAATCGCACCCAACGCTGAAGCAAACCAACCAAGAATACTCACGCCACCATATTTCGCCAATGAGGCAGGCAATAAGAAAATACCCGAACCAATCATATTGCCGATCACCAATGCGGTGCAGATCATTAACCCTATCGATTTATTTTTATTCTGTTGTGGCATATAATGTTCTATTGAAATATCCTATAAGTTTTAATCGGCAATACAATTATTGTCAACCTTTTACGAGAAAAATTGATGTCATCAGATCTAGATAAATTGACTAAGCATTTAAAAATTGCCCAACCTGAAAATGCCCATACATTGCCAGCATCGCTGTATACCGATCCACAATATTTAACTCAAGAATTCAAAAATATATTCGAAAACACTTGGCAATTGATTGGGCATGTCAGTCAATTAAAAGATTCTGGAGATCAAATAGTGGCTCAAGTCGGGCGCATTCCGATTGTCGCTGTTCGAACTCAAGATGGATTACTCAAAGCTTTTCACAATGTTTGCAGACACCGAGCAGGACCAGTGGCTGTTGAAAACAATAACACTAAAGTATTGCGCTGCAAATACCATGGTTGGACTTATACACTAGATGGTGATTTAAGAAGCGCACCAGAAATGGAATCCACACCCAATTTTGATGTGTGTCAGTACCATTTGCCACAAGCACAAATAACCACATGGCAAGGATTTGTATTTGTGTGTATTAACGATGATGTTGTAGACATTGAAAAAATATTCGAAAACATAAAAGAAACCATTCTTCCTATTGATTTAAAAGCCATGCAATAC
>JBGCFT010000132.1:0-12222 GCA_045107085.1 Marinicellaceae bacterium
AAAGCATTTTGAAAAAAATCACCAGTATAGGCACCTCCCATCACTGCATAAATATCTTGATCTCCATCATTATCAAGATCTGCAAAAGAGATGCCATGACCCTTTTGTAGGTGACCTGTTACTGTGGCGGTGGTAACATCATGAAAAGATAGGGCATAATTGTTTATAAACATTCGATTAGGTACTATTGTTCTAAAATCTGGCGAACCAGTGCCTATATACATGTCAAGAAAGCCGTCATTATTTATATCTCCATAGTTTGCACCCATTGCTAATAATGGTTGTTTTAATCCTAACTGTTCTGTTACATCACTGAAGGTGCCATCGCCTTGATTTTTATATAGATGTGCATGCGTTGAAGGTTCTTTGAGTTTTAGGTAGTGTTCTAAAATAGATAAAGCTTGTGATTCACTAAAGCTTTTGGCATCGCTACCATAAGCGTTTGGAGAAAAATCAGCAACAAATATATCCAATAAGCCATCGTTATCATAATCCCAAAACCACGTTGGAAAACTAAATATTGGGTTTTCAACTCCTGCTTCTTGGGCAACATTTAGAAATTTAATCTGATTATTTTGAGATGCGTTTTTAAACAATTGATTTGTATTATTCATTCTTGAAACATATAAATCAATTTTACCATCATTGTTATAGTCACCGAATACAGCTCCTTTGACAAACCCTTTTGTTGCTAGACCTGCACTTTCAGCAATATTAATAAAAGTTCCATCGCCTTGATTGTGATAAAGTTCTCCTGCATGTGAGATGTTTGGTAATGATTCGTTACCGATAAAAATATCTAACCAACCATCGTTATCAATATCTCCCCATGCAGCAGTTTGTGTCGGATGGAAGCTAAGAAGACCGGCTGACTCTGTAACATCGCTAAAAGTACCATCTCCATTATTTCTTAAAAGTGAATTTGGATGGCGGCCGTTTCTTATCAGCCAAGCCCCTCTTAAAACCAAAACATCAATGTCTCCATCATTATCATAATCAGCTTGAACCATATTAAGTCCTCCAGTTAAGCCAATAAGCCCAGCTTCAATAGTCTTATCAATATATTGTCCTTTGCCATCATTTAATAAAATTCGTAACTGCCCAGAAAATCCCCATGCTGATGTCATGATGTCAAGGTGGCCATCATTATTAAAATCATCAGTGATCGAACTTCCAGCTAAATCTATAATGTTTGTTCCATTATCAGGAGCAATATTTGTGAATTTCGGTAAATTAATATCCGATTCAAAATAAGACATAGGAATAAGTAAATCATCAGGTATCTTCTCTGGATAATCGCCAATGGTTTGTGCCGCTATATTAAACAACCATTTGCTGACTATATCGTTAGGGTCTTGTTCAAGCATAATTCGGTATTGTTCCATTGCATCACGTGAACCTTTTTGATTCAGGTGCATAGCAGAGGAACTTAGAGGGAATAAACAACTGTCATTACCATGGAGCATAATACAATTGGCTTGTTCACCAATTCTCATTAGAGATATCGCAAGTAGACTGCGTATTTTTTGTGCGATAGTAGCATCATATTTTGTTGGAGAAGATTCAACATACGTAAGAATTTTTTGGAATAAATCAGCAGCTTCTTGAGAATTTCCAGCTCGCAATCTTTCATACCCTAGAATTTTGAGTGACTCAATATTTGAATCACTAATTGAACCAATATTTGATATTTCTAATAAAGATAACCTTTTAGTGTTCATAAAGCTATTTTGCATGGGATCAGAATGTTTAGCTAAATTACTTAATCTTAATATCATTTTTTGAGTTTCTTTATCACCTGATGTTTTTGTTGCTAGGGTTACAATTTGTTCATTGTTCGTGTTATTTTGACCAGTGCAGCTTATTAAATTAAGAAATAAGGCGCATACAGTCACAGTAAATAAAAATGGTTTAATTTGCAATAATGGGTTCATTTAATTGCCATGCTATTATAGGAGTGGTTTTACTTTGATATGCTTCGAGTCTTTGATTAATTCTATCAATGTTGTTTTGATTTTTAGCATACTTCAGTGCATTTTTTTGATGAAATATGGCTTTTTTGAAGTAGCCATTCTTCGCAGAAACCATGGCTAGGGTTTCTTGTGTCATGATGTTTTTATTAGAATCAGTTTTATTGAGATATGCCTCAGAATCTTTTAAATCTATCCGACTCAAAATATTATTTTTAGTCGCCTCATGCTTAGTTGATAAAATTGAATTTTCTAATAATTTAATTACAGCAGCTTCACCCTTGTTTTGTAAGAGAACCCTAGCTAATTTCAGTTTGGTTAAATCTTGTTCCCAGTTAATATCAATGGATTTTTGATAGAACTCTTTGGCATTGTTAATGTGTTTTTTTGAGATATATATATCTCCAATTCTATTCAAATATTCTATTGAATTTGGTTTAATCAATAGTGCCTTATTGAGGTTTTCAAGCGCTTTATCGTATTGATTTTGTTTGGTATTAATTATTGCAAGTAGCGAATAAACATGATCACTATTGTGATCATTGATTGCTAATATCTGTTGTTTGGCTTTTTCCAATTGATTGGTATTATTATATATGACTGCTAAATTATAGAATGTATCAATCCTATTAGGATCAGCGTTTATAGCATTTTTGAGTAATTCTATGGCCTGACTATGAAAACCTTGTTTATGGGATTTCATGGCTTTCTTGATTAAGTTTTGTACCCCGATTCTTAAATCAGATACTTCTTGCATTAATGGATCATTGAAATGAATGCTTATTTTTAAATCATTGTCATCTGGTACATTACTTAAATGACTTTGAGCCAGTTGACTTTGATTTAATTTACTGTAGATAATTCCTAATTGATAATGTACTTGGTATGCTTGAGGTTGATTTTTTAAGATTTTTTTTAGGAGTTCTATCGCTGAATAGTATTGTTCTGAATTTTTTGCATTCAAAGCTAAATTATAAAGAGCCATGGCATGATTTGGATTGTTTTTTAATATGTTTTGATTGATTTCATTGGCCTCAAGCCAATTATTTTGTTGAATTAAAACATCGGCTAACCAAATTTTCGCAGGAATGTGTTCCTCAATTTTCAAAACCTCACGAAAGTGATGAGTGGATTTTTCATACAGCCCCGTGTTTTTGTATACATGTGCTAATAAATAATGCCATTCATAGTTATTTGGTTGTCTTGCTATGGCATTAATATAACTGTCTCGTGCTTCATCATTTTTTAAATAAGCTTGATAAGTTTTTCCTAACTGTCCAATGGCCCAACCATACTTACTTTGTTCTATTTGATTTTTTTCTAATAACTGAATGTATTGAATTCTTTTTTTAAATTGTTTTTGAACGGACAAATCATAATCTTTGTAATTTATATTTAATGGAACTTTTGGGATTTCGTTTTTTGTCATATTTGTGCTTTCATATGTGCAATGGCAAATAAACAAAAATGAAGAAAATAATAGTAAGTATTTCATTCTGTAATATAGATTAATTCGTGGTATTGATTAATTTTCAAATTATGGTGTTCAGATTCTCTTCCATTTGACCAATTTACAACCACATTAACATTATCGGTATAATCCATTAGACCTATGATTATCCTGGGGTCATTGGCTGATATATAACTGGCATCTGTATGACTTCTTCTTTGGCGAATTTGGCCATCTTTCAAAGTAATGGTAGCCACTGAACCTAACATATATTTACCTTTATTATCAATTAGCTTTATTCCAATCCAATTATTATCACTGCCAACTTGATTAATAAGCAGCTGAGGCCTGTCATTATTATTGGAAACAAGAATATCAGTGTCGCCATCATTATCGATATCGCCTATTGCGCTGCCACGACTGACCTTTTGTATTGAAAGCACTCTAGCTAAGTCAGTTACTTCTTCAAACATTCCTTTTTTATTGTGAAATAGTTGATTCGACTGTTTTAAAGGGAGTATTTCTCCTGCATCTATTTGATTTTGAATCTGCCTGACTTCTCCATTAATTGCAAAGATATCTAGCCACCCATCATTATCATAGTCTAAAAATGCTGTACCAAATCCGGTATAACCTTTTGAAGGTTCTGCTAGTCCAGTTATGCTTGTTGCATCAATAAAAAAACCTTTCCCATCATTTTTATAAATGGTATTGGTTTCGTTTAGCAAATGGGTCATGAAAATATCTAAATCGCCATCATTATCAAAATCACCTGCATCAACACCCATACTGGCCTCTGATTTTCCATGTTTATTAACAGCGCCACCTCTCATTAAAGCTTCATTCTGAAAGCTTCCATTACCTGAATTAATCCATAAAAAATTATGTCCCATATCATTTGTTACATATATATCTTGTAGTTTATCAAGATTATAATCTCCAGTGACTACTCCTAGGCCTGCACCTTTTAATAGAATATTACTTTTAGAACTGATATCAGTAAAGATTCCATTTCCATTATTTTTGAAAAGCCTGTCTTTCAAAGAGGGATAAGCATTGGGTCCACAATAATCTTTTGTTCCGGTTGATTTTATACAGTCTTTATGGGAACTTATTGCATAGTTAACATAGTTTGTAATATATAAATCCAACCAATCATCTCCATTCATATCAAAAAAAGCGGCACTGGTTGACCAACTGATATCTATAGTATTTGACACCTTGGTCACCTCAGAAAAAGTTCCGTCAGTATTATTAATAAACATCTGATTTTCACCAAAATTTGTTAAGTAGACATCTACATAACCGTCATTATTAATATCTCCTGTAGCAATTCCCATATTATATTTTGAAGATATCAGACCAGATAATTGAGTCACATCTGTAAAACTCAAAGTACCGGCTTCTAAATTATTTTGATAAAGTGTTCCGAAGTTTTTTTCAGTTGTATTTGAGTTGTTTGTTAATTCACCACCTTGACCAAGGTAGATATCTAAATCACCATCATTGTCATAATCTAAAAGGGCTACAGCTGCTCCCATCATTTCTGCAAAATAAAGATTGCCATTCATGCCATTTTTATGAATTGTAGAGATACCAGATGATTGAGTTATATCTTTAAAAATCTGTTTATTATTTTCAACTTCTGGCGATTGAGAATGACAGCCAATTTGATGAATTGAAAGTGATAATAAAATTATTTTAATAGTTGTTTTGTTCAAGATGTCAGGTTTTTTTAATCAAAAATTTTATAGTATATTATCACATATATTATGGTTTTAATCCTATGTTTTTTTGAAACATTTAATGCTATTGATGAAGCCTAAATTTAACTATAAATTAAATTAATAACAAGGAAAATTAGGTAGTGGCCACCATTAAAGTGATAAAATATTTATATGAATGAAAATATTTTCACAAAAACTAAATTCTTTTTAATTACAGGGCTACTATTCATTGTATTAATGAGTTATTTATACTTTCATACTCTAAAAAGTAAAGATATTCACTTGATTAAAGCAAACAATGCTTTTACAGACAAAAAATATAGTTTGGCAATAAAGTACTATTCTGAAGCCATCAAAAAGAACCCAGATAATATTAATTTGCTCCATAATTATATAAAGTCACTGTTGTTAAGCCCTGAAATAAATATTAATTTAGTGATTGAGTCTTTTAAGAAATTAGTTTCGCATCAAAAAATAAATCAAATATTAAATATAAAATTAATCAACCAATTACATGATTTGGGAATGATTCATACTTTGGATAAATTAAAGAAAAAAACAGTCAATCCTCTTTATTTAGCAGCAATCTATCATGAAGACAATCCGAATAAGGCACTCGATTACTTAAATAAAATTCATAATGAAAATAAAAAAGCTGAATATTATATTTTATCAGCAGATATCAACTTTAGATTAAATAAGTATAAGAAGAGCTTAGAAGATACTGATCATCTAATTGACATGGGTCACCCAAACCCTGAAGTGTTTTATCAACGAGCACAGTCCTTTATTAAAACAAATCAATTTAACAAGGCCCAAAAAGCCATGGAAATTTTTGAGCTTATGAATATTTTGTTCAACAGTAAAAATATTCATGAAAAACTGAATATGTTTGTTAAAATTAATAAAAAACACCCATTTTTTCTAAATAATATGAATTTTAAGACAACATACATAGTTCTATTGTTGAATGCTAATAAGACTGATGAAGCTTTGAAGTATTTAAGGTTGATAGATTTTAGCCATTTGTCCTTTGATAACAAGACCAGATTACTAAAGACAGCTTTACAGGTAGATAGTGAGGTGGTAATCAGTTTATTATTTAAGCAACATAAAAATAGTTCTTTATCACCCAAAACAATTTCATCCAATGAATTATCATTGTATTGCCAGCATTTTTTTCAAATTGGTGCACTCAAACAAGCTAATAGTGTTTGTCATTCAGGCATAAAAATCTATCCGCTGGTTGCACCAATAAATTATTGGTACAGTCAAGTACTACTCCAACAAAAAAATATTGATCAATCTATTCAGTTTTTAAATCTGAGTATTAAGTACGCTCCTTGGGTTAATTCATGGAGGATACAATTGGCACAGATATATCTCACTCAAGGAAAGACTATTGAAGCTGCTGAAATAGTTCAAATAGGTGTGGTCAATAATGATGACGCCTTAAAAAGGTTTATTAACATTAATGGATTGAGAATAATTAATGATAAGTAAATTAATTTGTATTGCATTAATTATTTTGAGCTTTATAGCTCATGCCAAAACTTTTGAAGAAAAATCTTCTAAATTAAATATAAAATTTAGTCATCAAGATAACCGTGCTGGGAAATTTCAATTCACAGAAACCACAGGAAGTGGATTAATCTGGATTGACTATAATCATGATGATTTAATAGACCTACTATTAATAAATGGCAACCTAGGTCAGCATAAATTATTTGAAAATAAAGGGCTCAGCTTTATAGATGTTACCAATGAAGTTTTACCAAATACAACCAATAAAGCACTGCGAGGGATGGGAGTCTGCAGTGCAGATATAAACCAAGATGGATGGGTAGATTTTTTAATAACAAGTGTTGAAACTGATATGTTATATATTAATCAACAAGGAAAGAACTTTAAAGCGCAACCATTGGATAAAACGCCAATAAACAGATGGTCTACAAGCTGTGCTTTTGCAGATCTTGATAATGATGGAGACTTGGATTTATATGTAACTAGATACGTAATTTATGATTTTAATGGAAATAAAAGTTGTCAAAACACAAACATAAAAGGATATTGCAACCCAAAAGCCTACTTAGGTGAGCCGGATTCTATCTATTTTAATAATGGTTTTGGTCAATTTTCAGAAAATAGCAAGCTTAGTGGGATTCATACGGGTAACAAAGATAGAGGATTGGGTGTTTTACTTAGTGATTTTGATCAAGATCAGGATATCGATATTTATGTTGCTAATGATGGCAGTAACAATAGATTATATCTAAATAACGGACAGGGTGTATTTAAAGACAATGGTTTGTTATCTGGCGCAGCGATTAACCATAATGGACAATCAGAAGCAGGAATGGGAGTTGCATTAGGAGATGTAAACAGAGATGGCTTACGGGATATTTTAGTGACTCATTTTTCAATGGAAACTAATACACTATACATTAACGAAGGCAATGGTTATTTTTCGGACAAAACGCAATCATTCGGTTTAAATCGATCAAGTTTTATTCCAATGGGATGGGGTGTTTCATTTTTCGATATAAATAATGACGGTTTTGAGGATATGCTTGTTAGTAATGGACATTTCCATGACTTTATTAATGATTTAGATAATCGTCAACAATATAATCAACGGAACCATGTTTTATTCAATAAGAAAGGAAAATCTTTTGAATTGCAAAATCATAAAGTAGCTTTTGGTCACACAATAAACAAATCATCTCGGGGTTTAGCCATTGCAGATTGGAATAATGATGGAAAAATAGACTTTGCCGTTAATAATGTCAATGATAAAGTTTCGGTTTATGAAAACACCAGTTCTGATTCTAACAACTGGATTGGCATAAAACTTATTGGCGATAAAGTGAACTCTAGTGCCATAGGCTCTGTTGTAACAGTAATTGTTGATGGGTTGAAACAATCAAAAGAAGTAATAAGCGGTGGCAGTTTTATGAGCCAATCTGATTTGCGGTTAGTATTTGGGCTGGCCAATAATAAAGGGCCAATTAATATCATAGTTAATTGGCCAGATGGTAAAATTTCTAAATTAGTTTTAAAACAACTGAATAGTTGGAATACCATAAGATACTCCAATGATTAATTAATAAATAGTTAAAGAGTCTGTTTAGTTCAATAATGTTTTTATATATTCAATTATTTCATTTTTTTTGACTCGAACATTATTCATTTCTTTGCGAGACTTGTACTCAACTTCGCCATCATCCAATGAACGATCGCCTATGGTAATTTGGTGTGGAATACCTAATAATTCAGCATCTGCAAACATAACACCAGGCCTGATTTTTCTATCATCTAATAAAACTTCAATACCTAAGCTTGTTAATTCATTATAAAGTTCTTCAACAGCTTGTTTGACACGTTCTGATTTTTTCATGTTCATGGGTAAAATTGCGACAGTAAATGGCGCTATTTGTTGTGGCCAAATAATGCCTTTTTGATCGTGGTTTTGCTCGATAGCCGCAGCAACCACTCGCGTTACACCTATGCCATAACAACCCATTGTCATGGTCTGAGATTTACCTTGTTCATTGAGTACTAATGCATTCATGGATTTTGTATAAACATCACCCAGCTGAAAGATATGCCCGACTTCAATGCCTCTTGCAATTTTTATTGTGCCTTTGCCATCTGGACTTTTATCACCAACTTTAGCGTTACGCAAATCTTCTACTTGATTGTAACTGGCATCTCTATCCCAATTAACACCAGATAAATGCTTGTCATTTTCATTTGCTCCAGTGACAAAATCACTCATGATTGTTACTGCTCTGTCAACAATGATGTGACAATTTAAGTTTTTGACTCCAATTGATCCAGCATCACAATCAGCAACCTTTTTAATTTCTTCATCTGATAATAAAGTAAATGGAGAAGCCACTTCTTTTAAATTATTGGCTTTAATTTCATTCAGATCATGATCGCCTCGTAATACTAATGCTACTGGAGCTTCAACTCCTTGCACCAATAAAGTTTTAATCAGTTTTTTAGGTGAAATACTTAAAAAATTTGCCACTTCCTGTATGGACTTTTTATTTGGTGTGTCAACTATCTCCAATTCTTGTTTAGGCTCTGGCCGTGGTTTTGTTGGCGCTAGAACTTCGCACTTTTCAATGTTGGCAGCATAATCACTGTCTGTAGAATAAGCAATGGCGTCTTCACCAGAGTCTGCCAATACATGAAATTCATGAGAGCCAGTTCCACCAATTTCACCTGAATCTGCTTCAACAGGTCGATAAGTTAAGCCAATGCGTTCAAATATACTACAATAAGCTTGATGAATCGTGGCATATGTTTGTTTGAGGCAATCACTTGTGAGATGAAAAGAGTAAGCATCTTTCATTAAAAACTCACGGGCACGCATGACGCCAAAGCGTGGTCGAATCTCATCTCTAAATTTGGTTTGAATTTGGTAATAAGTAATCGGTAACTGCTTGTAAGATTTAATCTCTTTGCGGGCAAAATCAGTAATGACTTCTTCGTGTGTTGGCCCAAAACAAAAATCACGACCAGCTCGGTCATTAATTTTTAATAATAAATCACCATATTTATCCCAACGGCCAGTTTCTTGCCATAATCCAGCAGGTTGAATGGTTGGCATTATCATTTCTAAACATCCCGCTTTATCCATTTCTTCACGGATTATTTTTTCAATTTTTCGCAATACTTTTAAACCCAACGGTGTCCATGAATATAAACCTGAACCAAGTTGACTGAGCATGCCAGTGCGTAACATGAGTTGGTGGCTGATTATTTCTGCATCAGCTGGTGTTTCTTTGCGGGTTTGTAAATGAAATTGAGAGGTTCTCACAGTAATCTAATCCAGTTGTTAATTCAAAAAACGCTATGATAACGTTTTCTACATTTCAGCACCATTAAAACGCCTAATTTTAAGGCTTTCTATAAGTTTCAGTTCTAACATATTGGCATTTATTGCAATTCTATCAAAATTAGAATCAGGAACACTGGTATAGTGTGTGGCACACCCACAAATTGGACAATGGTGAAAGGCAATGCATTTATCTCCCCAAATATAGGTTTGTGTAGGACGATTTTTATAAGTCACCTTCACTTCACTAGATTTATAATAAATCCATTTTGTCGCCAGTTTTCGACAAATAGAGCAGTTACATTGGGTTAAAGTATCTGGAATATAATCTGCAAATAACTCTATGTTGCCGCAATGGCATTGTGCATTAATCATTTTTTATAACTTTTGATGTCGAAAATTGAGTATACAGTTTTTATGAATTTATTTCATGACATTAGTCGACTGTATAATTAACTTCTGATAACATTCGTAAGTCCAAGCCTATGCATTTTCATAAGCAGGACACAACAGTTTTATGGTGTTTTGCTTGTTAGGCAAGCACACCATAATTGATCATTAACTATTTAGATTATTATATTTAAGAGGATTATTATGAGCGCCCAAGACATACTTGCTATAATCAAAGAGCAAGAAATAGCATTTGTAGACTTAAGATTTTGTGACACATTAGGAAAAGAGCAGCATGTTTCAATTCCTGTCAGTGCTGTCGACGAAGATTTATTTGAAGAAGGTAAAATGTTTGACGGATCGTCTATTGCAGGCTGGAAGTCCATTAACGAATCAGATATGGTTTTAATGCCTGATACCAGTACCGCTTTTGTTGATCCTTTCACAGCCGCAGCAACATTGATTATTCGTTGTGATATTTTAGAGCCCAACACCATGCAAGGATTTAACCGAGATCCTCGTTCATTAGCCAAAAGAGCTGAAGCCTATTTACAAAACTCAGGATTAGCAGATACAGCCTTTTTTGGACCTGAGCCAGAGTTTTTCATTTTCGATGGAGTGCGTTGGAAATGTGACATGAATAAAATGGCTTATGAGATTGATTCACGTGAAGGAGCTTGGGATTCTTATTCAAGCACCGAGAACAATCATGGACATCGTCCCAGCGTTAAAGGCGGATATTTTCCAGTCCCTCCAGTTGATTCACTCAACGACGTTCGTGCAACTATTTGTACTGTTTTAGAGGAAATTGGTGTGCCAGTTGAAGTTCATCACCACGAAGTAGCGACTGCAGGTCAATGTGAAATTGGTGTTAAATTCAATACATTGTTGAAAAAAGCCGATGAATCGTTGATTACAAAATATGTGATTCATAATGTCGCACATGAATACGGTCACACAGCTACTTTTATGCCAAAACCAATTGTTGGAGATAATGGCAGTGGTTTACACGTCCATCAATCACTGATGAAAGATGGCAACAACCTATTTTCAGGTGAAGGATATGGCGGACTATCAGAAACGGCTTTGTATTACATTGGCGGTATTATAAAACATGCCCGTGCAATCAATGCGTTTTCTAATGCCTCGACAAACAGCTACAAGCGTTTGGTTCCTGGCTTTGAAGCTCCAGTTATGTTGGCATATTCTGCTAAAAACAGATCTGCTTCAATTAGAATTCCGTTTGTAGCGAACCCAAAAGCCAGAAGAATTGAAGTGCGTTTTGGTGATTCTATGGGTAATCCATACATGATGTTTGCATCTATGATGATGGCTGGACTTGATGGCATAAAAAATAAAATTCATCCTGGCGATGCCATGGACAAAGATTTATATGATTTGCCTCCTGAAGAAGAAAAAGACATTCCAACAGTTTGCCACTCACTGGATCAAGCTTTAGAAGCTTTAGATAAAGACCGTGAGTTCTTAAAAGCTGGTGGTGTATTTGATGATGATACCATTGATGCTTATATTGAATTGAAGATGAAGGAAGTGACGCGTTTACGTATGACTACTCATCCAATTGAGTTTGATGCCTATTATTCACTTTAATATATAAGGGTATGGAGCTTTGTTGTGGTTAACAAAGCTCCATATTTGTTTACATTTAAATAATTTTTTGCGTTGCTAAAAGCCTAAAAATATTATAACCTGATAGTTCTTATAATTATAGAGAGAGTTATCATGGGTATGATGTCAGAATTTAAGCAATTTGCAATGAAAGGAAACGTAGTTGACATGGCTGTTGGTGTGGTTATTGGTGGAGCTTTTGGTAAA
>JBGCFT010000133.1:0-5099 GCA_045107085.1 Marinicellaceae bacterium
AAATGATGGTTAATGTCTTTACCAAAGTCAGTGGCGACGTAACCTTTTCCATTACACCATCTTCGCCATTGTTTAGCCACTAATTTAGGCAAAGGTTCTCCCATTCCAATCCATTGAGAATTGGTTTTAGCAAAAAACAAGTTACTGATTGGTATAAAGATATTTAAATAAAATGTAGCAAATATTTTAAAGGGATAAGGCATATTCCTCAAACTTCCCGATGAAGATGCAAAAGTAAACATCGATTTAAGTTCTAAAGCATTATCCATTAGTCCAACTAATTGCCCACCCGCACTGTGACCAATTAAATGATAAGATTGATGAGGAAATATTTCCTTTAATTTTTCTAGCACAGCGGACATATCCAATGTACCCCAATGGATTAATGAGGCATCAACTTGGTTGAAATTTCCTTTAATTGACTCACCTATTCCTCTATTTTCAAAACAAATAACACCGAATCCTTTTTCACAAAGATATGATGCAAATGAATGATAAAAGCCCTTTTTGATGCCTGTAGCAGGGGCAATCATAACGGCAGCTTTTATTGAACTTGGTTGATAAAGAACTGCGGCTAATTCAAACCCATCTTGACATTTAATTTTAATGTGTGTTTTATTCATAATCTTAATATAATAGTCTGCCAAAATTGTTAAGGTTTGAATAAATTATCGTTTGTTTTAAAACCTTACTAAAATGAAATAGTAAAAGCGTTTTAAGTGCCTCTGATTATAAAAAATATAATTAATTTTTTTTCAGCAATGTTAAGGTTACAAATAAGTAAATTCTATTCAATACTTTCAAATCCAAAATAAAAAATTAAATCTGATCTTGGCTCAACTATTTCATAATATTGATTAATCTCTAGATTTTTAATGACAGTTTCTTTTCCACTTGGCCAATGAACATTAATTTGATCGATGACATTAATATTTGCCAAACCAAAATGAACATTAAGACTATCCTGTGAATGAGCACTCGAGCCACCTTTAACTTGACGAGTCTGATAAACTTCTCCAGATTTTAATCTAATAACAGTTCCAATAGCATCTAGGTTACTGATTGTCGACTTTAATTTTAAAACAATCCAATTTCCTGAGTTAGCCGTATCATTACGAAACAATTGAAGAGATCCTGATTGATTAACTACAGCAATATCCAAATCACCATCATGATCGAAATCAGCCGTAGCTGACCCTCTTGCATTTTCAGTTACAATGCCGGCAGATAATAAAACTTCAGAAAATGTAACATTGCCTTTATCGTCAGTACCATTATTTCTATACAAAAAATCAGGATCCTTCATGAAAATTGTCGCCACAAATAAATCTTCCCAAGTATCATTATCGGCATCGAAGAAATTTACTCCCCAAGAAGCACGACTTTGAACACCTGTTTCAGGAGCTGAATTATCAGAAAAGCCCCCTTTTTCATTGCCCATATATAATACATTGCCTAAAGGAAGTTCATCCAAATCTGTATCAAATAAATCACTGATATAGATATCCCAGTTGCCATCATGGTTAATATCTGCAGTATCTATTCCCATTCCAGCTTGTGCATCATCACCAACACCAAATGATTGATTTATTGATTCTATAAATTGATTTTCTAAGTTATCTTTAGATTGATTAATATATAAAAAATCATTAAGTAATGGCTGAGGTTGAATACCAGAGACATTTACCACGTATAAATCTGGCCATAAATCATTTGTTAGCTGAAATCCACCAGAAACTAAAGCTGCCCGATATGATTGTTTATTATTTCCAGGGTTAATACCACTTTCTGAAGTTTTATCTGTAAAAGTTCCATCACAATTATTATGAAATAATCGGTCTTTATTACTGTTTTCACCAGATGAATTTATTACCAGGTGTCCTACAAACAAATCTATACAGCCATCACGATTATAATCCATCCAAGATGCAGTTTTACTTCTGTATGAAGGCAAATCTCCCAAAGGCACTGGTGCTAAGTCATCCAACCCAGATTGTTGGGCAATGTTTATAAATGAGATTTCACCTGTTTCTATAAAATTATTTTTCAGTAGAATATTTGCTGGACCATCTGGATCATTTGTTGTAAAAAGTCGAAATCTTAAATTATCTGTATAAATAAACAGATCTTTATCGCCGTCTCTGTCAAAGTCTGCAAATCGTGATCCTGACATTTCTACAGCTGGTAGTTTTGGGAGTAAATGGTGTGATGGCGTAAATGTCCCATTTTTATTATTTAGAAATAACTTAGGAGGAATATCAGGTTTACCTCCAACTACAAATAAATCATCCCAACCATCATTGTTTATATCTACCCAGTTGACTCCTAAGCCATGGCCTCCTGCTGAAAAATAAATATCACCTGAGACTCCTGCCATACCTGATATGTCTACAAAAACAATTTCAGAATAAGATGATTTAATATTAAGGTTTAAGAAAATAAAAATGCCACAATAAAATAAGGCTTGTTTCATTATTTAACCTTTAAATTTTTCGAAATGATTGGTTTCAAACCAAATTCATTCAGTATTAAAACAGGTAATTGAGTAAGACTTTCAGTGTTTTTAGAAAACTTTTTTGTCGTGAGTAAAATTCCTGGAACAGTTTCATGATCCATTGAATGATCGCCACTCCATTGTTGAGAATGGTCTTTAAATATTTCATCAATTTTTGCAACTGCACCCAATGCAGACTCTGATGAACCACGAGTTCCGTATGCATAACCAACTATCAAATCTGGTGCATGGTCTTGTTTATTTTTATAATAATGGTCACTTCTATAAACTTTTGTAATGGCTGCTTCTCCTGTGGAGGGATCAATAACATTGAGTAATTTATCACGAATTTCATTTAACAAAAATTCCTTTTCATTCTCTTTAACAATTCCAAACTTCTCTCTGCTTTTAACATTTAAATATAATCCGTTAAAACCTACTCCATATGCTTTTGTTTTATTCCAGTCAACGTCTTGAAAAAACTCTCCACTTGATGTTTTACCATTTTTCAATACAAGAAAACCTTCTGAAAGTAACCATCCATTTAAATCCATATCTCTTCTCCATGGAGCAAATCCATGATCAGACATTACCACTAAATCTGCTTTACCATCTAATTCTCTTACTAAATCACCCACTAAAGTATCAATATCAACATATAAATCTTCTAATTTTTTGGCCCAATATGGATCTGTTTTAGGATCATAGAAAGGATGATCTGGATCTGTTGACTTCCATGTCATATGACTTATTTGGTCTAAATGACCAATATAGTAAAATAGAAAACTTCTTCGTTCTTTTAAAAAATCAACTATTACATATTTTAGTTGTGCAATAATTTCATTACCAGCAATTTTAGCTTGAGTAAAAAATTCTTCTCTATTTAATATACCTGCTTCTAGAGCTTTCGTATCCTCAGGCATTCCTTGAGTATAAAAGCGACCTGTTTGCTCTGCTAAATCAATTGCATAGTCACTGGGTTCTGAAATAATAGTATCAGGGTTCATTGGATCAAAATTGATAGGTGAAATATATAACTCTAAATGAGGCCTTACTGTTCTTAAGTAAAACTTTACTATTCCGTGTAAATCGCCAAAAATTGGTAACATTTCGAACTCAATGGGAACCCATTCAGACCATTGCCTAACATTTAATTGTATTACTTTACCATCGATATTGATCTTTATAGACCTCTGATCATTATCAACTATAATTTGCATTGGAATCTCTAAAAATACTTTTTTATTTGGATCTTTAAAAGGATTTAAAGGACCAATCAATTTGGCTTCAATAGTCCCATTTTCTTCCCAAACCTCTTGAATTTCACCTCCTTCAATTTTTTTTCTACCAGCACCAAATTTTGAAGTGATATAAGTAAACTCACCATATCCACCATGAATATCTGGGGTGCCCATGCCTGACAACTCTTTTTCCCCTACTCCTGCGGGAGGATAATTTGCAGGCATACGAATTATAGTTGAGGATACACCATTATTTTGTAGTTGTTTCCAGAAGACTTCTCCTTGACGAAGATTAATAAGTTTCCCATTATCTGTTGGTATTTTCCAAGAGCCAATTGACCAATAATCATCTGGAGGTATCGTTTTACTCATGGAAAACTCAGGAATCATTGTGCTAGGATTTCGATGTAAAAAATCGAATATTCCATGCCCTCCAGAATCAAGGCCTGTCATGAAGCCTGACCAAGCAACAGGTGATAAAGGAGGCACAGATGTTTCTAAAGATTTGTATGTTCCTTTTTGACTTAAACGAGTGAAATTCGGCATTTTTCCTTCTGCCATTAAACGTGATGTCATTCGATAATCCATTCCATCTACACCAAGTACCATCAAACGTTTCTCTGGTAAATGGCTATATGGATCGCTACATGAAGTGAGTATTAAGAAAACAATTGCTAAGATAATTGTTATTTTTAAACTGTTAAAAAACAACTTCATCAATACTAAAAAATCATGGCGCTTCAAAACCATTATAAAATAATTTTGGAGTATAGAACATTGTCAAAACTTGATTAACAGGAACATTTGAATTGCTTGTTATATTTCCATCAGGCCATGTTATTTGAATACTGTCAATTTGTTGTGTTTCTGCCACACCAAAAAATGCCTCGGCTGGTTCTTGACCAAGAAAACTAGTACCAGCGTTTATCCATCTTGTAAGAGTCCTACCATTAAATTTTATTTCTATTTTGGCGCCAATTGCTCTTGAATTTCCTCCATTAATTCTGGGTTTAATGACTATGTAATTTGCATTGGTTTTGGAGTTATCGAGTTGATTAGCATACAAAGCAACTCTTAATTCTGCTGGTCTGTTATTAAAACAAGCATCAGAAACAGATTCAATTAAATCTAAATCTCCATCTCTGTCCATATCAAACGTGAGTAAACTAGAACCCCAGTGGTCTGAAACCATTCCAGATTCGACAGCTTTATCTTCAAATACTCCAATATTTAATGGATTATTTATAAACAATCTTGGAGGTTCTTCCCATCCATTTAACTGCCATCCATTAGTCGCTGCAATATCTAAATAACTGTTATTATTGATATCCACAAAAGTGGTACCCCAACCCCAACCTCCTTCT
>JBGCFT010000134.1:0-3525 GCA_045107085.1 Marinicellaceae bacterium
ATTGAGAAAAAGATTTAAAAATGTGTCAATCAAGGCACGAAATGCAGCCTAATAACTAGTTATTAGCAAATTTTGAAACGCAGAGTGATGCTTTTTTAAACTTTTTATCTTCTTTCACTAATCGAGCAAAGGTCTCTATTATTCTTAAATTAAATGTTCTTTCATGATTGATAGGGTTGTCTAAAAAGTAGTTCGAATTATGAATAGAAACCTTATCAGAAATAAATAATGTTTCAATTATCTGAAACAAATAAAAAAATAACAGCGAATTAATGGGATTGAATAGTGCAATAATAGATAAAAAATATTAAAATGCTTCGAACCGATTAAAGATTTATTTGATACTGGAGCAAAAATGAAACATAGCATAAGCTTATTTGTCAGTTTAGCCATATTTTGGTTAGTCAATTCTGGACACTACACAATATTGCTTCTTTTGATAGGAGTAGCTTCAGTAGTATTTGTAGTGCTAATAGCACGACGAATGGATGTTATTGACCATGAATCACAACCCATTCACCTTACTTTTAAATTACCATCCTATTATATGTGGCTGATTAAAGAGGTATTAAGTTCAAATATAAAAGTAGTCAAGCATATATGGCTTGGCAATAAGACTATAACACCAACAATGACTTATATTAAATGCAACCAAAAAACCGATATGGGAAAAGTAATTTTTGCAAATTCAATAACTCTTACACCAGGAACAGTAGCAATTGATATGGATGATGACCAAATTTTGGTCCATGCCTTAGTGGAAGAAGAATTGCAGAATTTAATCAATGGTGACATGGATCACCGTGTCTGCCAGTTGGAAAAATCATGATTAATGCTGCCATTATATCCCTATTTGTTGTCATGGTTCTTGCAATCATAAGGGCCGTTGCTGGTCCTAGTCTTTTTGACAGAATTCTTGCTGTTAATGTATTTGGTACGAAAACAGTTTTAATAATAGCCCTACTCGGGTTTGCAATGGGACGACCTGAGTTTCTAGACATAGCCATGGTTTATGCTTTGATAAACTTTATCAGTGTTGTAGGAGTCCTTCGTTTTTACGATTCAATTGGCTTTAGAGAGTCGATTGAAACCCAGTCTCAAAAAGAGGATAAATAATGGCAATGGTAATAGATATTTTAAGTGGATTGTTTTTATTAATTGGTAGTTTTTTATGTTTATCTGGTGGAATAGGATTACTTCGATTCCCTGACTTTTATACACGTATGCATGCAGCAGGAGTGACTGATACTTTAGCCACAACCATGATAATAATTGGCTTAATATTACAAAATCCAGATGCCATGGTTATCATGAAATTAATTATCATTTTATTGCTTACTTTATTAATTGGACCAACAGCCAGCCATGCATTGGCAAAAGCTGCGTTCAAGAGTCAACATAAACCATTAATTACCACTAACAAATCAAAGGAGTCACAATCATCGAAGCATTAGTTGATATAGTATTGCTTACCTTTTTGGTAGGTATTGTCATTGCAATCGTATACATGAAAGACCTATTTGCAGTCGTTATGCTCACTGGTATTTATGGATTACTTACTGCCAGTTTTTTTGTTGCTATGGATGCTGTAGATGTTGCATTTACTGAGGCTTCAGTTGGCGCTGGTATTTCTACATTATTGTTGCTAGTAGCGATAGCCAAAACAAAAAGATCAGAACACCCAGTTCGCCACAAACCATTATTGGCCATTTTAATGGTTACAATTACAGGCGGATTATTAATTTATGGGACATTTGACATGCCCTATTTTGGATCAGTTAACGCCCCTGCGCAATCACATGTTTCACCACGGTATATTGATGATTCTTTTGATGAAATAGGCATACCAAACATTGTCACTTCAGTACTTGCTAGTTACAGAGGATTTGACACTTTTGGTGAGGTTGTCGTTATTTTTACCGCTGGAATCGGTATTTTAGCACTTTTATCTGTACCTGGAGGCAGCAACAGCAGCAAAAGAAAAATTGATGCGATCAATAAATCCTTACATGAAAAACATTTAATTCTGAGAATTGTGGCTAAAATCTTGATTCCTTTTATATTGCTATTCGCACTGTATGTTCAGTTTCATGGAGAATATGGACCTGGAGGTGGTTTTCAGGCGGGTGTTATTTTTGCAGCAGCCATAATTTTATATGCCATGTTATTTGGGCTAGATACTGCGCAAAGAGTTATTAATCAGTCAGTGGTTCAATTGATTGCAGCACTTGGAGTCTTGATTTATGGAGCCATTGGTATGGTTTCATTTTTAAATGGTGGAAGCTTCTTAGATTACAGTGTTTTACTCGATAACCCAATTGCTGGACAACATTTGGGCATCATTTTAATTGAACTGGGTGTCGGTCTTACCGTTACATCAGTCATGATTATTATATTTTTCAGCTTTGCTAGTCATAATGAAGACAAGCAATCTAATGATGTTATAGGAGAATAATATGTTAATGGGTCTTTATAATTATTGGATTGTTGTTGCCTTGATGATGTTAGGATTTTATATCATCATAGCTCATGGCAATCTTATAAAAAAAATCATTGGATTGAGTATATTCCAAACTTCTGTTTTTATTTTTTATATCAGTGTAGCTAAGCTCGAGGGTGGTAGTGCTCCTATCATTGCTGAAGGCACATCTATCTACTCAAATCCATTGCCACATGTATTAATTTTAACAGCTATTGTGGTCGGCATTGCTACTACAGCTTTAGGACTTGCTATAACCATGCGCATTAATAAAGCCTATGGAAGCATTGAAGAAGAATTCATTCAACAAAAAGACAATCAAAAGTGATATTACATTTACCTATTTTACAAGTTATTGTGCCGCTCATGGCCGCACCGCTGTGTTTATTCCTTAAAAAACCAAAACTGGTTTGGTTGTTTGCTTGTATAGCAACTGGATTAACTTTTCTTATCAGTATTCTATTGCTTCAGCAAGTAATAACTACTGGTACTTTGACCTATGAGTTAGGAGGTTGGCCTGCGCCTTGGGGCATTGAATATAAAATTGATTCGCTCAATGCATTCATTGCGCTTATTGTCAGCGGCGTAGCAAGTGTTACAAGCATCTACTCCTTACAAAGTGTTCCTAAAGAAATAGATAAAAACAGCTATGGTCTTTTTTATGCTGCGTTTCAGTTATGTTTACTGGGACTTTTAGGAATTGCCTTGACTGGCGATATTTTTAATCTTTTCGTATTTTTAGAAATTAGTTCGCTATCTAGCTACGCCTTAATTAGCATGGGTAAATCTCGCAAAGCGCTAACGGCCTCCTTTTCCTATTTGATGCTAGGCACCATTGGCGCGACATTCTTTTTAATTGGCGTTGGCTTTTTGTTCGCGGCATCTGGTAGTTTAAATATTGCAGACATCGCCGCACGATTTAGTAATTTTGAAGATATGCAGTTAGTAATGACCGGTTTTATCTTTATCGTATTAGGCCTCGGGTTAAAGGCGGCTATATTTCCTCTGCATAAGATCGGAAGAGCACACGTCTGAACTCCAGTCAC
>JBGCFT010000135.1:0-2654 GCA_045107085.1 Marinicellaceae bacterium
GTGACCACTTCTAAGTATTGAATATTCATATTTACACCTCAGTTATACAATCGCTTTTATTTTAACAGGTGTGCCATTAAAGGCAGCATTTCCTGTTAATTTATCGACTCTGTTATTATCAGTTATGCTATTAATACTCACTCCTGGTTGTGTGGCTGCCACTTTCATGCGTGTCTTTTTATGATTGTGCCCCCAACCTTGTGGAATACTAATAACGCCAGACATCATGTCATCATTAATTTCTGTTTCAATATTAATCTCACCCGTATTAGAAATAACATGGGCGGTTTCACCTTGTTTAAGGCCTAGTTGTTCAGCGTCTAGCGAATTAATTTGCATGGTGACGGGGTTTTTACCTTTGACTAACCTGTGAGAATTTTGTGTCCAAGTATTGTGATTACGAATTAAACGGCGACTGATCATTTTAAAAGGATAATCTTTTCTAAGGGCTTTATCTTCAATGTTGTATTGTTTTAGTCGGGGCAAATCATCTAGAAAAAACTGAGGTGCCAGATAAATATGACCGTCTTCCGTTTTGATGCGTTGTTCTATGCAGGGTTGCAAAGGGCCTAAGTCGATTCCATGTGGATTATCAAGTAGTTTTTGTAAACTCAAATCTTCATAATGACTCGATTTAAGTGTCATGTCTAAAATCTGTTCGGGAGTACTGCCATCATCAGGAATCCCAGTTAGGCATGAACTTAAACCTTTTAGAATTTCCCAATCGTGTTTTTGATTGCTTTGTTTTTCAAAAGTTGGCGTAGAAAACTTAACCGTATTGCTGACTGCAAAACTATTAAAAAACACATCAAAATGCGCGACTTCAAGCCCTGTAGTAGATGGCAATATGATATCGGCATGTTTAGTGGTCTCATTCAAATAAATGTCTACTGAAACCATAAAATCCAGTTGCTCAAAAGCTTTGTCCAACAAATCTCCATTGGGAGCGGATAACACTGGATTGCCTGCCACTGTAAATAAGGCTTTAATTTGGCCTTCACCCGGCGTAAGGATTTCATCTACCATTGTCGCCACTGGAAATTCCCCATTAAAGTAAGGAAGTTTTTTAACCCGTGAACTATATCTTCCATAAGAGTTGGGTTTACCTGGTTGAACTCTTGCCAACAAATCAAAGGCAGGTTGTGGGAACATGGCTCCTCCTTCATGATCCAAATTGCCTGTAATGGTATTTAATACAAGCGTTGCCCATTGACATAAGCCTCCAAAAGTTTGGGTAGAGGCTCCCATGCGACTATAACAAACAGCAGAACTTGCATTGGCGAAATCATGCGCTAATTGACGTATTTTATCTGCCTCAATACCAACAGATTCGGCAACTGATTCAGGAGTAAATTCAGCAGTTGCATTGACTAAATCTGCATAGCCAACTATCTTATCTTTAAGGTGCCGTAAGTTCACCATATCATCTTCAATAACTGTTTGAATCATCGCCAATAACAACAAAGCATCTTGTTCTGGTTTAATAAATAAATGCTGGTCTGCTTTCTTAGCTGTTTCTGTCCGGCGTGGATCAACGACGACAACCTGACCGCCCCGAGATTGAATGCCTTTTAAACGTTTGGGCATTCCTGCTCCTGTCATCATGCTGCCGTTTGAGACGATTGGATTGGCACCAATGATTAATAAAAAATTGGTTCGATTAATGTCTGGAACCGAAATTGCCATTCCTGCCCCAAAGACATAATTGGCAGCAACGTGGTGCGGCAACTGATCAGCTGAGGCTGAACTAAAACGGTTTTTACTGCCCAAAGCTTTAAAGAATTGTGGGAAATAAATGGCATTACCAAAATTATGCGCATTCGGATTGCCTATATATGATCCGACACTGTCTTGACCATATCGACTCTGGATATCGCGCATTCTTGCGCCTATTTCATCAAAGGCTTGTTGCCAACTAATCTCTTGCCAGCCAGTATCTGTCTTTTTAATCGGCGCTTTCAATCGATCAGGATCATGATAATAATCTTGCATAGCCACAGCTTTAGGGCAAATATGACCTAAACTAAAGGGATCATCCTTATCTGCCCGAATCGACAGAATGTCTTTGTCTTTGTGTCTTATTTCTATGCCACACATGGCCTCACAAATATTGCATGTTCTAAAGTGTGTTTGTATATCGCTCATGTTAAGCCCTAATAGTTATTTAATATTGTATGATTTTTTCAAATCTTTGAAATAATGAGTATAACAAAGAATTTAAGAGACCTTTAATTGTATTTTGAAATTTATGAGCTGTTCTCATATTTATTAATAAAATCCTAATTTAATGACAGTAAGATTAAAAAATAACCGTATGACTTAATATCAAACTAGAGAAAAATATTATGAAATTAATTATGTCATTAATAATGCTTGTTTTTTTATTTTCTTGTTCTTCTGAAAATAGCCAAGCCAAAACAAATGAGACTCCTCAATCCGGTGAATTTAAAGTAAAGTTAGGCCAAGATTTAGGGTTTTCACATCAATCAAAGAGGTTCAAAGTCATCAATGTTACCAGTGATTATTTTGAGTTCAAATCACTGTCTTGGCATATTAGATTTAGTGCATCTCATCTAGAAGATAATAAACCAAGCAGTTCATCTGACTTAATTTATAATAATACTTTTATTTCATTCTATAAAGATATTCAAGGT
>JBGCFT010000136.1:0-22356 GCA_045107085.1 Marinicellaceae bacterium
CCATTGCCATCTGTTAATAAGCCTACTGCTAGTTTTAAAGGCAGATTAATTGCATCTTTTGAAGCTGTTTTATCACCAAATTTTAATTGTTTAAATTCTAAATTGTTCAATCCTTTTAACAAACTTTCGTTCAGTTTATAATTTAAATCAAAATCAACTTTACCAATATTGATTGGAAATCCGAGATATTGGCCACTGTAGCTTGAAAAATTTTGTAAATCCAAATTCTCTATATTGATACTTATATCAGTATAGGCTTTTTCAGATAGTGGGTTGATTTGACCTTCAATATTCAATTTTCCATAGGTATCCAGTAAACCAGTCAAATTAATATCGGCTTTGCTTAAATTAGCACTCGAAAGGCCTTTAATATTGCCATTAATTTTACTCAGTTCGGTATGATAATTTGGTTGAATACTTTTGTCTGTCAAGCTGGTTTGGGCATCAATTAATTCGATTTCTTTTATGTCTATTATCCAGCTTTCATCATCAGAATTGACTTGATTTTCATCAGTTTCGCTGTTGTTTGCTGTAATATTGCTGACATTTAATTGTTGATTTTCAGAAACTATTAACTCTCCTTGTGCCTTATCAATAACAATGCTACTCAAACTAATTTTCTTAGATTTTGAGTCGATGGTTGTTTCATTTAAATGAAGTTCATTAACACTAAAAAAGGGCTGTTTATTATTGTCATTAAGTTCTAACTCATTAAATTTAATCCATCCGTTGCTCAGAATATTGTTACTTTTTAGTTCAATTTCCTGTTCAAGGGATAAGAACCCTTTAGAAATTTCTAATTGAATTTCTGGAGGAACCCAAGATTGCCATTTGTTGAGGTTTAATGAATTGATTTGAATGTTATTTGTCGTGTCTAGTGTATTCAAGTTAACTTGAGAAGTCATATTAATCGAACCTTCCTCATCAACTAGGGCAGTGGCTTTAATGTCTGTTATTTCATTTTCACTGTTGGTAAAGTTATTAATCTGAATTGTTTCAAAGGCAAATAAGTTTGAGTTAATTGATTCATTTATTATTTTATTGATATTAATTTCAGATTCTTTTAAATTAATCTCGTTAACCAAATAACTCCAAGGGGCCGTTTGATCTTGCTCGTTTTTACTGTCAGTAATTGGTCTATTCAAAATCAAATGGTTATCGTTGTCAAAACTTGCTGATAAATCTATTCCATTTGCAGTGATAGTATCAATCGTAATCGCTTGATTATTCAAGTCAATGGCTGTATTCATGACTTGTATTAATGGTAATTGAGCAGACAAATCTGAAGCATTTTGTGTGCCATTAGAAAATTCTTTGATTTCTAGTGAATTGATATTTAAAAAAGGTAGTTCGGTTTTTTCCAAAGATACCAATGATCCATTAGCAAAGAGTTTACCTGTTTTGTTATTAAAACCACTGAGTGTATCGTTTTTATCTCCGATGAGATGAAAAAGTGTTTCAGTTAAGAAAGAATCAATCGACCATGCTATATCATAACTTGATTGTGTTAGATTGAAATGGCCATTAATTGTGGCTTTTTCATTTTTTTCAGTGGTAAATGATAAGTTAAAAGTATTTTGATTATCTAATGTTGTAAAAGAATCATGATTAAATAATATTTCTCTTATGTTTAAGTTAATTTCCTTTTCTGATGAATTGTTATTAAAGTTTATGGCACCTTGATTGATCTTTATTAAGGAGACATCCATATTGAATTCGCTTTCTTCAGTGTTTTCTTCAGGATCAATTGGTTGTTGTTTTATTTGTGGGTATTTTATAACTGTTGCGGTTTTATCATCGATCATTAAATAATAGTGTGGGTTGTCTAACTGTAATTTATCAAAACTTAAATGTGTAAACAATGTATCCCATAAATTAACATTGACATGTATATTTTGGGCTTTTAACCACAAAGTTTTGTCTTGATCAATTAGCTCAATATTACGCAGATCAGTTGCGATAGTAAAAGGATTGAAGTCAATCTTTTCTATTTTTAGCGTTGAGTTTAGCTCGGAAATAGTTATTTCACTCAGTTGTTTCTTCATGAAATATGGAACAGCAAAAAACCCGAGAGCAGAGTAGAGGAGAAATAAAAACAAAACCCAAAAAGTTTTGGTCTTATAAAGTGGTTTCTTACTGTCCATTTTTGTATTCTACCTGTAGTAAAGTTAAGTGAATGTTAATCAATTGTTAAAGTTTCATTTTACCCGCATTCCAGGAATGGCGCCTTCATGTGGTTCAAGAATATATAGCTCTTTTCCGCCTGGCCCAGCTGCTAAAACCATGCCTTCTGATAACCCAAAACGCATTTTTCTTGGGGCTAGATTGGCCACCATAACTGTGTTTTTGCCGATTAAATCCTCAGGCTGATAAGCTGATTTTATCCCAGCAAATACATTTTTAGTGACTCCGCCCAAATCCAGTGTTAATTGCAATAATTTATCTGCCCCTTTGACATGTTGGGCATCAACTATATTGGCTATGCGTAAATCTATTTTTGCAAAATCATCAAATGTTATTTCATCGCTAATCGGATCATCTGCCAGTGGACCAGTAATGGCAGGAGTTTCATCGATGGCTTTCAAGTCTTCTTTAGAATCTTCAATCATGGCTTCAACTGATTTCATCTCTATGCGAGTGATTAAGGGTTTAAATTTATTGATTTCATGGTTTAATAATGGTTCATTAATCGCATTCAAATCATTGACATCAGTATTTAAAAACTTTGCTGCTTTAGATGCCGTATTTGGAACAACTGGTGCTAACCATGTGATAAGTACTCTAAATAAATTAATTCCTGTGGAGCAGACTTGATGTACTTCTAATTGTTTGTCATCATCTTTAATGGCTTGCCACGGAGCCATATCAGAAATATATTGATTAGCGTTATCGGCCAATGCCATTATTTGTTTGATGGCCTTAGAGTATTGTCTTTGAACAAAAAGCTCAGTTATTTCAACTGATGCCTCAATAAATTGTTGATAGAGTTCTGAGTTATGTAATTCAGCAGATAATTTAGCATTGAATTTCTTGTACACAAATCCAGCACAACGACTGGCTATGTTGACAATTTTACCGACCAAATCTGAATTCACTTTGGTTACAAAGTCTTCTAAATTTAAATCCAAATCGACAATTTTATCAGATAGTTTTGAAGCATAATAATAACGGAGATAATCGGGTTTAAAGTGTTTTAAATAAGTGGAAGCATTGATAAATGTACCTCTAGATTTTGACATTTTGGCACCATTTACCGTGACAAAACCGTGTACGAAAACAGAATCAGGCACTTTTAAGCCAGAACCATGTAACATCGCAGGCCAGAATAAACTGTGGAAATACAATATGTCTTTACCAACAAAATGTACCATTTCTGTATTGGCATCCGGAGCAATCCAATCGTTGATGTCTTCTCCATTTTTATCACAAACGTACTGCAAAGAACTTAAGTAACCAACCGGTGCATCCAACCAAACGTAAAAATACTTGTCTTCTGTTCCAGGAATCTTAAATCCAAAGTAGGGCGCATCACGTGAAATATCCCACGATTGTAATCCCATTTCAAACCATTCTTGAAGTTTATTGATGACCTGATCTTGCAAAGCACCTTTATTCATCCAGTCTTTTAACATGTCTTCAAAATTCTTTAAATTAACAAAATAATGCAATGATTCTTTAATGATTGGAGTCGCACCAGAAATCGTTGAACGAGGATTAATGACTTCTGTTGCGTTGTAGGTTGCCGCACAATTTTCGCAGTTATCGCCGTATTGATCTGGAGTGCCACATTTTGGACATTCACCTTTAACAAACCTATCTGCTAGAAACATTTGTTTTTCTGGATCAAATAACTGTTCAACGACTTTGGTCTCAATGTGACCATTTTCTTTTAATTTATTATAAATTTGAGATACCAAAGTTTCATTTTCAGCAGAGTGAGTGGTGTGATAATGATCATAAGAAATATTAAATCCTTGTAGTATTTCCCAGTGTTCTTTACGAGTACCCTCAACAAACTCCTCTGGAGTGATTCCTTCTTTCTCTGCTCTGAGCATAATTGGAGCGCCATGAGAGTCTTCTGCACACAAATAACGTACTTGGCGTCCTAAAGCCCGATTTACGCGCGCCCAAATGTCAGATTGCGTGTGTTCTAACATGTGGCCTAAATGGAGTGCACCATTGGCATAAGGTAGGGCGGAAGTGATGAATAGTTTTCTTTGCTCTGACATTGATAATCAATAATAAATATAAAAAACTATTATCTCATTAATTGAAAAATTATCCTGTTTTTATTACAAAAAAAGTAAAAAAGTAATCAGCGATACAAAGTAGTGATTTTTTGTCTCATCTTTATTGAATAATTCATACATTCACTTATTTCATATATAATTATTTATGAGAAACCTTTGCTCGATTAGTGAAAGAAGATAAAAAGTTTAAAAAAGCATCACTCTGTGTTTCAAGATTTGCTAATAACTAGTTATTAGGCTGCATTTCATGCCTTGATTGACACATTTTTAAATCTTTTTCTCAATCCTTCATAATCAAGCAAAGGTTTCTATGATTAACTTATAACATTTTTCCAGAAATTAAAAGAAACTTTTTTATGCCCATATCATGATAGAAAATAAAATATCTCAAATAATCAGAAAAGACCAAGAAATTTCCGTTTCTATCCAAAATCATATTGAGTCATTGGTGTTGTTTTCAATTTTTTGTTTCATAAGTGTGCCTAATGCAATGAAAGAGACAAATATTTTGACTGTTTTAATAGGTGTTTTTTCTACTTTAATTCTAATCAATAGTTTAATAGGTTTAATAGAATTAAAAAGTTTGCAAAGAAAATTATTGCTTTATCCAGATAAAAACTACAGAAAAAAAGTCCGAAAACCCATTTTGTACCAGTCAATATTTTGGTATTTGCCACGATAATCTTTTATAAATAAATTAACTAAGGCATAAAAATGCACATTAAAACTAAAAAATATCAGTCAATTAACCTATCTAACAAATTAGATAAATTTACAAAGCATTGGTCGCCACACGTGATTGCCGAAATGAATGATTATCAATTCAAACTAGCAAAAGCAAAGGGTGACTTTGTTTGGCATGACCATCCTGATACTGATGAAACCTTTATAGTGCTTGAAGGTGAATTGCGCATTGATTTTAGAGATGGATTTGTGATCTTGAAACAAGGTGAAATGTTTGTTATACCCAAAGGAGTTGAACACAAACCTTATGCGGAAAGAGAAGTTAAAATAATGCTGATTGAACCCAAAGGGGTGGTGAATACTGGTGATGAAAAAGGTGATTTAACAGCTGAAGCGGATGTTTGGATTTAATTATTCGATTATAAAAATTAATATTGTGAATATCTAATCTAACAACTCAATTATTTTCGCACAAAATAGCTAAATACCTTAGCGTTTGATTGGCCTTTTTCATACAATATTGCAACTTAAATATTTACTAGGTTAAAATGTTATCAGAACAACAGTATAATGACTTTGCTAATCAAGGCTATAATCGCATTCCAATGTATCGCTGTGTTTCAGCAGATCTAGATACGCCTTTAAGTGCTTGGCTTAAGTTAGCCAATGGTAAAAATACGTTTTTATTGGAATCTGTTGTGGGTGGATCTCGATGGGGGCGTTATTCGATAATTGGCCTGTCGGCTGATACACGCTATATTGCAAGAGATAATCAAATTACAAAATATGTTTTGGGTGAAATTGAGGAGTCATATTCTTGTGACAATGTATTAGATGAGTTGCGAGAAATTAAATCTGAATATAAAGTCCCCAAAATTGATGAATTGCCCGCTTTTAATGGTGGGTTAGTAGGATATTTAGGTTATGAAATCATTGAACACATTGAAGACAAACTCAAAGGCAAAACTCCTAAAGATGAATTAAATATTCCTGATGTAAATTTAATGGTAGCAGAAGAAATTGCCGTGTTTGATAATTTAGCAGGTAAAGTATGGATAATTATTCATGCCAATCCTGAAGATGACATGGCTTTTGCAAAAGGTCAAAAACGATTAGATGAACTGACACATAGATTACGCAGTGGTTCAACGGGTTATTCTGAAATTTTGAACCAAAATGTGTTAGATGAATCTGCTGTCAACATGAGCTTTACCCAAGAGCAATTCGAAACCGCAGTAGATAAATGTAAAGACTTAATAGTCGCCGGGGATATCATGCAAGTGGTATTGTCACAGCGCATGAGTATGCCTTTTACTGCCAGGCCGATGGATGTTTATCGTGCATTACGAGCATCAAACCCCAGTCCTTATATGTATTTTATGGACTTTGATGACTACCAAGTGGTTGGTTCATCGCCTGAAGTATTGGTGAGAAAACATGCTAACAAAGTCACGCTTCGTCCCATAGCAGGAACACGTCCAAGAGGTAAAAATGAAGCTGAAGATTTGGTTTTTGAAAATGAATTATTGAATGATCCAAAAGAATTGGCCGAACATTTGATGTTAATTGATTTGGGTCGCAATGACATTGGTCGTGTTGCTGAAATTGGATCGGTAGAATTGGTAGATAAAATGATGATCGAACGGTATTCACATGTCATGCACATTGTTTCTGAAGTTCAAGGAAAATTACAAAAAGATAAAGATAATATCGATGTGATTAAAGCGGTTTTTCCTGCAGGAACATTGTCAGGAGCAGCTAAAGTGCGAGCCATGCAAGTCATAGCTGAGTTAGAGCCGGTTAAACGCAATGTCTATGCTGGTGCTGTTGGATACTGGGGTTGGCATGATGACATGGACTGGGCCATTGCGATTCGCACTGCCGTGATAAAAGATGAAAAATTACATGTGCAAGCTGGAGCGGGCATAGTAGCTGACAGTGATCCGACAAAAGAGTGGGAAGAGAGTATCAACAAAGGCAAAGCGGTGTTTAATGCTGTCTCAATGGCACAGGACCCGAATTTCTTACAGGGTCAGGCTTATATAAACAAAGATAGGAAAGATTAATGTTAAACTATGTATTAAATAATGCTTTATTAATAGTTACAGATAAAGACTTATTCGTTTTTATAAAAAATCTGAAGTCGTATTTTAAGCAATCCTCCTTAAATCGTATGAGTAACTATGATATTACGGACGATTGCATAAACTACTTATTCAGATTTCCTCTAAAATCCGAATCCTTGCAAGAAACTCGGGTAATGGGAGAAATGGAATGCTATTAATGATCGATAATTATGATTCATTCACCTATAATTTAGTCCAATATTTCGGTGAACTGGGCTGTGAAGTTAAAGTCTTTCGAAATGATGAAATAACTGTAAAACAAGCGTTAGCATTGAACCCAACTCAAGTGGTAATCTCACCAGGACCTTGTGACCCAGATTTGGCAGGAATTTCCATGGAAATGATTGAAGCTTGTGCAGGAAAAATTCCGTTATTGGGTGTTTGTTTGGGTCATCAATCCATAGGCCAAGTATTTGGTGGTAAGGTTATTGGTGCAAAAAAAATTATGCATGGAAAAACTTCTCAGGTAAAACACCACAGTAACAATGTTTTTACTGCTATCGAAAACCCAGTCAAAGTGACGCGATATCATTCGTTGGTAGTTGAAAAAGACAGTTTGCCCGATTGTTTAGAAATCACGGCTTGGACAGAAGATAAGAATGGAAATTTTGATGAAATTATGGGCTTTAGACACAAAGAGTTTGATATCTCTGGAGTACAGTTTCACCCTGAGAGCATACTCACTGAACAGGGCCATAAAATGCTACAAAATTTTTTAGAAGGAAAATAATAAAGACAACATGATGAAATTTACACTTAACAAATCAGATAAAAATATGACTGCGGCCAGAAGAGGTCAATTAACTTTTAATCGTGGCACTGTTGAAACACCTTGTTTTATGCCAGTTGGAACCTATGGGACTGTCAAAGGTATGACACCAGAAGATGTCAAGGCCACAGGAGCAGAAATAATTTTAGGCAATACATTTCATTTGATGCTTAGACCAGGTACTGAAGTCATTCAGGCACATGGTGATCTCCATGATTTTATGCATTGGGATAAACCCATATTAACTGATTCTGGTGGTTTTCAAGTTTTTTCATTAACTAAAACACGTAAATTAACCGAAGAAGGTGTGACTTTTTCTGCACCTGTTGATGGTTCTAAAGTTTTTATGGGACCCGAAGAATCCATGGCTGTACAAACTAAACTGGGATCAGATATTGTCATGATTTTTGATGAGTGTACGCCTTATCCAGCAGATGAAAGAACAGCCGCAGAATCAATGCGTCTATCCTTACGTTGGGCACAACGATCAAAAGATGCTTTTGAAGCCAATGATAATCCCAATGCCTTATTTGGAATAGTCCAAGGCGGTATGTATGATGATTTGCGTAAGGAATCCGCTGAAGGTCTGAAACATATTGGTTTTCATGGATTTGCTATTGGCGGCTTATCTGTTGGAGAACCCAAAGATTTGCGCGAACAAGTATTAAAAACTACCACACCTTTGTTGCCAGATGATAAACCCAGATATTTAATGGGTGTAGGCAAACCAGAAGATATTCTTGAAGCTGTCAAATTAGGTGTGGACATGTTTGATTGTGTTATGCCAACAAGAAATGCACGAAATGGACATTTATTTACCTGGGATGGTGTGATTAAAATTCGCAATGCAAAGCATCAATTTGATACCAATCCATTAGATGAAAAATGTGGTTGTTATACCTGTAAAAATTATTCTAGAGCTTATTTAAGACACCTAGACAAATGCAAAGAAATATTAGGATCTCATTTAAATACCATCCATAACTTATTCTTTTATCAGGATTTTATGCAACACATTCGAAAAGCGATTGAAGAAGATAGGCTACAAGAGTTCTCTGATGAATATTATTCTAATATTACTCTTTGATTGAATGTTCTATAGATTTAATCAACTGAGCTGGTAAATTAACTCCTAAGTAGACAGTATGAAATTTGTATTTATTTGAATTTTTTACTCCTATTTTGACATTCGGAACGCCTAATAAATTATATCTTTTGACGTGTTTATTTCGAGCAATTGTTTGTTCGTTAAATTCCACTTTTCTAATGTCACTCAATTGAATAAATACTGGGTTGCTCAGAGCATATCGAATTATTAAATGATCTTGAGTTATTGAAACCGGTCTTTTTTCAATCGCTCGGTATTGCGCAATCAAATAAGCAAAGCTAAAAATTGTGATTGCTGTAATGATATTTGCAGCCAATGGCGACCAAGTCAAGTGTAAAAATACATGTAGAATTGGTATTTCAAAAATAGTCAAAAAAACAAATCCTTGTAAAAAACTTTGGGTGCCATCTTTCAGGTGACAATGAAAATGTTTGTTACCAATATAATTTTCAGTCTGAATTTTCTTAGGAAATAAGGCAAAAGTCCAAAGTCGAAAATCGAATTTTATAAATTCACTGGCAACTGATTGCCCAAAGTATTTTTCCACAGGTGTGGAAATCACTAGATCAGGGTCTTGATTCTTATTAAAAGCGGACTTAATAGAAAATAATACACTCGATATAATAAATAATTCAAACACTATAACTAAACCGATTAGTAAATATCTTGAATATTCTAAATATAACCAATAGTGTTTTAGTTCGTTGGGGATAATATAACTGCCCAATAAAACCAATAGTCCCATGTAAATCAATGATTTTATTATGGCTTGTTTTAGGTGGTCTTTAAAACATAGGTAACACACTAATGGAACAGTAACAAATATGTCAATAAACAGCAACCATTCAAATTTTGAGGCGCCGTATTGGTTTAGCCAATTATTGCTAGTATAAAAATATGTCCAAAAAAAAGAAGCACAGACAAGAAATATCAGTGGAATGTTTTTTTTTGAAATTTGTCTTTTTATCATGCTAATCTAATCCTATTATTGAATTGATGATGTTCAATGTTTTCATCCGGCTTTAAATTTATAAATTTTATTCATTAATTTCAAATCCATTATAATAAATCAAATCAATTTTTGGACCTTGTTCTTGATTGTCTGTTTCATCGAATTCATTGACATCATTATCAGGATCCACAATTGCATATATTTGATATTCAGTGGTATTGGGTAATGTCCAAGGAAAAGACACCTCAACTTTTTCACCAGCGCCCAACCAGCCTTTTTTTGCAATAAAATTCTCTACCAATGTTATATCATCACCACGTTGCTCTTCAATCGAACCAATATCACGGGCGTACAATGATATTTTAGGATTTTCAATGGATTTGTCACCATTGTTAAAAACTGTTGCATAAGCTGTAGCAACTTGGCCCGCTTCAGATAAACCATTGGTATGATTGACATTTGTTACTGTTAAATTAGTATTAATTTCATGAATTGCTAACATTATTCTACCATTACTGGGCTCGGTGGTTCTTTGAAACTGTTGTTCTCCTTCTCCTAAATCTAAGGTGACTGTGTCTTGTTCTAACTGAGCCTGATAATAAAACATGACCAAATCGCCTTTAGAATTAATCGAGGAAGACATGTACTTTTCGGCAATAGCACCACCGTCAAACAAACCATTTAAACTGACTGGAGCTGCGTTTGGATCTTCTACTGTCAATACCACATCTGGATTGCCATTTCTAATTTCAGGAACTAAGGCATAGACTAGATTATCATCAGTTTCACCTAGAACAAAACTATCAAAAAACACGTCAGAACAGTCACTTTTTACACATGTGCTATCCTGATAAAAAAATCCACCATTGTTAAGTTGATCCCATTGTGTACCATATCTCATATTTATGCCATTTCCAGAAGATGATGCCAATGCCGTTCTGCCATCTGATAATGCCAATATTTTCGGATGACCTCCTTGAATAAATCCTGGGCTTGGCGGTCTTTCAAATAATACAAATGGGCTAGTAGGTGTTTCTGCCCGATATATATAAAATGCTGAGAAAAATCCTTTTAATGGCGCTCTGCTGAAGCCAACCAGTAATTCTTCACCAGTAAAACTTCCAGTTAAATCCAGTGCTCGAAATTGTGTGCTACTTCCTTGTCTGACTGTTCCTGTGAGGCTAAATTCGTTGCCATCAAATAAACTCCAATAAACAAAGTTATTACTGGTAATTGATTGTTCTTCAATATCAAAAGGTAATACGTCTTGTTCTGGATTAGTTAACCACAATAATGCCAATTCATTTTGAGGTCCAGTTGCCACAGTTAGCATATAACTGGTTCCATTCTCAATGATGTCCACAAATGTATTATTGACAAAAATATCAGGGACTCCAGTTGGGGCCGTCCAAGTCAGGTTGCTGGGGTTGAAAACGGAATAAACTGGAGACAGCTGACGACTCTGTGCCACAGCATCTAATTGAACATCACCTGTAGTTGATAAGTTTGTATCACGTACATGGGTCCATGCAGCGATCCAATTTCCAGATTTATGATAAGCGATAACAGGTTGAAAGTCAGCTCTGGTATCAAAACTAATGGCAGCTGGAGGAGTGAATGATTGTCCATTATAATAACTATAAAATATGTCAGTAGCTTGAGTTGGAGGCAAATCACTTCTTTCTTGAATCCACAGGATCATAGCTGTTCCATCGGGTGCCATAGAGGCAACTGGTTTTGCATCTTGACCAATGCCAGATATGATTGGCAATTGACTTGTAGCTCCAGAGGAACCTTTTGCGTTTAATAATTGAATGGTTTCAAAAGGCTTACTATTAACTAATTGAGGGATTATTGCTGATTTATTGGCTCTTTCAGTGCCTTGATAAGCGTATTCCCAACTGTCTTTGATTGATTCAGATTTGACTGAATTTTTATTCGTAGGGAACGGATATTTAATAGAATGAACTTGTTCAAATACTGCTGTCGCTCCATAAAGAACATATCTGCCCGTTAAATACATTTGTATAACAAATTCATTGAAAGCCATGTCGGGACAACCATCAGGGAGTGATTGCCATGATACTTTTGAATTGCCGCCACCAAAAACTGAAAGTTCTGCAATGCCTTCCAATAACTCAATAACTACACCGACTTTTAAGCCTAAAGTTAATTCTTCTTTGCCTTCGATGCACAAATTGCTTAATAACCCATCTGGAACAGAAGCCAGTACAGTTGTATCTGCAGATAAGTTAATTTCAGCAACTGCCTTAGCAGAATTTGTAATGACTTTTAATACTCTACCTATAAACGGTGTATTGGCCAATGCGGCCAAAGGAGGAATAACCTCTAACAATGGTTGTTCTGCTTTTAAAATACCTGCTATTTGAAAATTAAATAAACCTTTGTCATAAATAATAGCATCTTGGGTTAATTCAGTGGTTGTGCCTAAACCCGCTTTAAAACCAATTTCACCAATGCCTACTTTAAAAGTGCCTCCTCCTGACATGGTGACTTTGTCAGTGCCTTGACCGACAAGACCGGCTTCAAAATCCAGTTGAAGATCATTGACTCCAAATGTTTTGCCCCCCAAAAAAGGAAAAGCTTCATCAAATTCAATACTCACATTAATGGGTGTGTTTGGGTATTTTCTAGCCAGTGTCCATTTACCAATTTCGCCACCTCCTAATACAGATTCTTCAGAGTATCCATATTGAGAACAACTAGAGGAAAATCCTGTGTGAAATCCTTGTGCATAACTGGCAGTAAAATCAAACTCCACATCAATTAAACCTGATGTTTGATCATCTTCATTTACCAATTCTATTTGTCCTTGAGGAATTGGGTTTATTTGTAAAGTATTGTCATTCAAGCCATAACTGAGTTCAAAGTTTTGCTCTGGTGAAAGAATAGATGGAGTAAGAATAACATTGGAGCCTTTAAATGCCAAAATGCCATCATTATTATCTACCCAATCAACTGAGACACTAACAGTAGGATCTGAATTAAAATCTGAGAAGATAGAATCAATTTCACATTGACGCCATGCAAACCCTCTTAAATCTGATTCAAAATTATTTAAACTGGGACTTTGAGTAGCAGATAATTCATAACCTGTGACTTCTGCTGTATTACTGTAATATAAAAGTCCATTTGAGGCGGCATAACCTCTTTGATGTGTCAAATCAGCTTGAAAACGCCCAATAATAGAAAGATCTGTTGGATTAAGATAATAGACTGCTGTTTCAGTTGCTAGATTGCTCAATTGTGATTCATCTATAAAATTACCTTTAGCTACCAAAATGAGATTGCCCGTGTTTGATTCAACAGTCAAAGAGGGTGTAAAGGCATTATTTGATCCTGATTGACCTGTTATTCCAACAAATGGAACTTGAATATCAATAGAAAAAAGTAAAGTAAAATTAGCACTCAGATGATTTAAAGTATCGCTGTTGTTATTGAGAAACCAATAAGTTCCATCTGGACTTCTGTTGAAATAACGAATGGTTCCATAAGCAGATAAATCTGCCGCACTCTCAAGGACTAAAGTTTCTTGGTTGTTGCCATCTAATTCTATTCTCCAGATAGACAGTTGGTTCAATAAACCGTTTAAATTTCCAACGCCTACTAGCCTTTGGTTGTCAAAAATTGAAAAACCATTTTCAAAAACAAAAGAAACATTAGGCTGTCCAGTCATATCTATTCGCTTAACAAATGTGCCAGTATAATCATAGTATAAGATTCCACCCCCACCAAAGGATAGGAACTGATTATTAGAATTATCAAATGCAATGCTTCTTCCCACACCAGTGTTGATTGAATACTGGATATCGCCAATAAAAGCCTGAACAATTTGGATTGGAGCTAATAAAAGTAAAATGATGGCATATGTAAAGTTTTTCATAAGAATCTCTCTGTTGTTTTAGGCAGTCCATCTGAATTTTTCCCTCATAAAAACTCGCCATTCTCATTATACATAACGTATTTTTAAGGTCTTATAGCTCAAAAAAGATCAAATATTTACTAATTAAACTTTGACCATAGATTTAAATTTGCCTTTGGATTTTCTGATTTTGACTGCAACTACCTTATATTCTGGACACTTTGCATCTGAATCATGTTCATCTGAGGTAAGGTTGTTAACCATTATTTCTGGAAAATGAAAAGTTGTACTCATGACACCTGGTTTAACTTCATTTGTGATTTGGGCATGAATATCTACTTTTCCACGCGGTGAGGTGACACAAACCAAATCTCCTTCTCCAATAGAATTATTTTCAGCATCAATCGGATTAATAAGTAAGCTGTCTTGAGTAAGCAATTCGACATTTTTAGTGCGTCGTGTCATTGTTCCGCAATTATAATGTTCCAGTTTGCGATTGGTGGTTAAAATATAGGGATAATCTTTGCTGTGGTTGATAATCTCATTACTTTCTTGAAAGTCGTGAAATTGAAATTTACCCAATCCCCGAGTGAAAGAATCTTGATGTAAAATAGTGCTTTCAATTCCATCTTTGCTTACTGGCCATTGCATGCCATTTTGACCTAATTTATCCCAAGAAACACCCGCAAAGAAAGGCACAATATTCGAAACCTCCTCAAGCACCCAGTCTGGATGATAGTCTTTTTGAAAGTAACCCATTTTATTCATAATATCCGTCATGATTAGTCCGTCTGGTTTTGTGCCAGATAAGGGTTTGACTACTTGATTAACTCTCTGAATTCTTCTTTCACCATTTGTAAATGTTCCATTTTTTTCTAAAAATGAGGATGCAGGTAATACCACATCAGCTAATTCGGCAGTTTCAGTCATAAATAACTCTTGAACCACCAATAAATCTAAGTTTTTTAAGGCACGGATAACTTTTTGTGAGTTGGGGTCAGTTTGAACCACATCTTCTCCCATGATCCATAATGTTTTTAACTCTCCTGCAATGGCTGCATCAAACATTTCTGGAATTTTTAAGCCTTTATCAAGTGGAGAAGGTGCCTTATAAAAGTCACTGTATAATGCTTGCACATCTTTTTGATAGACATCAAGGTAACCTGCACCTTGATGAGGCTGAGCTCCCATATCTGCTGCGCCTTGAACATTGTTTTGACCCCGTAATGGATTAACTCCAACACCTGCTCGACCAATATTACCAGTAATCATCGCCAGTTCTGCAATCAACATCACGGCAATGGTTCCTTGAGTGTGTTCAGTGACTCCTAATCCATGAAAGCTCATGGCATTTTTTGCTTGAGCATAAGCCATAGCTGCTGCTTCAACCAGTTTAATATCAACGCCAGTTAAATCTTCTAGTTGCTTGATATCAAGATCAAGTACTTGGGCTTTAAACGCTGCAAAACCTTCAGTTCTGTTGTTAATAAAGTCATGAGCCATGGCGTTATTTTTTATAATAAAGTACATCATCATGTTCATTAATGCTACATTGGTGCCAGGTCTTGGTGCTAAATGATACGTAGCATAAAGGGCAAGTTCAGTTTGACGGGGATCAATGACAATTGTTGTTCCTGATTTCATGGCAAATTGTTTTAGCTTGGCCCCAGTCACTGGATGTGATTCTGTAGGATTGGCACCAATCACAAGAATGCAATCAGTATGTTTGATGTCTTTTATCGAATTGGTAGCTGCTCCAGTACCAAATGTTTGTTGCATTCCTAAAGCCGTGGGTGAATGACAAACACGAGCGCAACAATCAATGTTATTGGTACCTATAACTGCTCTTATAAACTTTTGCATTAAATAATTTTCTTCATTGGTACAACGTGCCGACGAAATACCAGCAATAGAAGAGGGTGTGTATTCATGTTTGTGTTGATTGATTTTATTGGCAATAAAGTCATAAGCTTCATTCCAACTACATTCAGTTAATCGGCCATTTTTACGAATTAAAGGAGAGCGCAATCTGTCTTCGTGTTTATAAAATTGAAAGGCATAACGGCCCTTTAAACAGGTATGGCCTTGATTAACTTCAGCATCTGTTACAGCTTGTATGCTTAATATTTCATCATTTCTTGTGGCTATCGATAAATTACAGCCAACACCGCAATAGGTACAAATGGTTGAAGTCTTTTTAGAGGCTTGTTTCGATTTAGATTGAAACACATCTGATATGGCGGATGTAGGACAAGCTTGAGCACAAGCACCACAACTGACACAATCAGAATCTAAAAAAGATTGATCATCACCTTTAATAATTTGACTATCGAATCCACGACCTGACATATTCAAAACAAACTCTCCTTGTACTTCATCGCAAGCTCGAACACACCGATAACAATTGATGCATTTTGATAAATCAGATGTCATGTACGGATGACTGAAATCTTTTTGATAATGCTGGTGGTTTTGACCTTCTGGGTAACGCACTTCAGTGATGCCAACTTCTGCAGCAACAGTTTGTAATTCACAGTTGTTATTGACTTCGCAGGTTAAACATTCTAATGGATGGTCTGTTAAAACTAATTCAATGATGTTTTTACGCAGTTTAAGAACGTTTTCACTTTCTGTATAAATGTGCATCCCCTCACTGATTGGGGTATGGCATGATGCCATGGCTTTGGTTGTTCCATTTTTTTCTAAAGCCACATCAACGCTACATACACGGCAAGAGCCAAAAGCATCAAGTTGCGGAGCATCGCATAAGGTGGGTACGGAATAACCGAATCGGCGAGCATAGTCCAATATGCTTTCACCATCATGAATTTCATGTGCATTATTGTTGATAAATGCGATCATTTGATAATGTTCTGCTATGAGTCATTGATAAAGTATACTAGAGACTGGATATTTTTTCTTGTTCAAATAGATTTATTTTTTCAGAATTGTTTATCTCAGCTTCATAAATAATAAATTGAGTTCAAATCATTGATAACAAAAAGGAAGTTTTTAATGACCACAAGAATTAAATATATTTAATTGTTAGCTAAACGTTAAAGCAAAAAAAATCCCCAAAAGAGGGGATTTTTATTCGGTTCTTCTGTGTTCAGTTAACCGTGATTTTCTGTACCATCATGAACATGTCCATGTTCAATTTCAGTTTCTGTAGCTTCTCTTACTTCTGTTACTTCAACATCAAAATTTAATTGTACTCCAGCTAAAGGATGGTTATTATCGACATAGATATCATCGCCTTTAACTTCTTTAACTTGAACAACAGTCATCTGACCATCAGCTGTTTGTCCTTGAAATTGCATGCCTTCTTTGATTTCCATATCCGGTGGAAATTGAGCTCTTGGCACTTTATGAATTAATTCATCATTATAGGCACCATAAGCCTCCTCAGGATTAATGCTCACTTCAAAAGTGTCACCGACAGTTTTATCCATAAGGGCATTTTCTAAACCGGGGATGATATTTCCTGAGCCAATTAAGAAACTAAATTTACCATCATCTGATTTATCGATTACGTTTTTGTCGTCATCGGTTAATGTATATTTAATATTAACCACATTTTTATCTTGAATTTTCATTTTTACCTACTTTTATTTAAATCTTTAATAACCGCAGCAAGGAATCTTGCCGCCTCTCCACCTGTAACAGCACGGTGGTCGAATGTGAGTGATAACGGAATCATTCGATGTACTTCAAATCCTCCTAACACAGGAACCACCTCTTGTAATAACTTTCCAGAAGCCATAATTGCAACACAAGGCGGTGTTATAACTGGTGTGGCATAACGACCCGCAAATACACCAAAATTTGACAACATAATGGTAAAGTTTTTCATGTCCTCAGCAGGTATGCTTCGGGACTTAATCTGTTCTTTTATAGTGTTCATGCCTTGTCGAACCTGTGCGGCATCGCGTTTTTCGCAATTGCGCATCGTAGGCACAAATAATCCATCAACAGTATCCACTGCAATGCCAACATCGACATGAGAAATTATTCTTTTAGCAAGTTTTTCACCATCAAACCATGAGTTTAACGCAGGCTCTGCTTCAACGCCTTTTACCAGGGCTCTTATTAATCTGGCGGTAATATCCTCGCCTGCAGACCATTTATGAATATCTGCATCGTCCATCAGTGTTGTTGGTACAATTTTAGCATGAGCATCTGCCATGATACGTGCCATTGCTCTGCGTGTGCCTTTAACTTGTTGCCAATCATCACTTATATTTGAGTTGGAGGCAACAGATGGTTGTGGTGCTACAGATTTAACAGTTTCCTTTATTGGAGCAGCAGGTTGTTTTGGAGCTTGCTCAATTTGTCTTGGAGTAGGAATTACAGGTTCTGCTTTATTTTCTGTTTGTGCTTGTGTTTTCATTTCATGGGTTAATCTGATGTCGCTTGGTCTAATGACTCCACCAGCACCAGTAGCAACAACATCATTCAAATCCACTTTAAGTTTTTTGGCCAATGCTTTGACTGCAGGGGCAATTTTTATATTGCCTTTGCTTGATATATCACTCACAACTTGACCAGACGATTCCATTGCGCCCACTACAGTACCTGAATCTTCTCCGTCTGATACTTCAGCAGTAGATTTGGGATAGCTCATGTCAGAATCTAAATCTTCGATCAGATCTTCGATATCATCTTTTAATTTTGCCACAGAATCATCATCAGTGTTTGATGGTTCTGAAGCTGAGGATGACGTAGATTGAACAGCTTGATCTCCATCAAACTCTACTAAAACAGCGCCTGTGTCAATGACATCCCCAGGAACACCATGAAGTTTTGTAATCACTCCAGTATAAGGGCAGGGCACATCAACTACAGCTTTAGCAGTTTCCATAGACACCATTGGTTGGTCTTCTTTAACCGAATCGCCTTCTTTTACATGCCATTCTACAATCTCTGCATCTGGCAAACCTTCGCCTAAATCTGGCAAATTAAATATTTTCATGATACCTCCAACACTTCATCAACAGCCTTAAGAATACGTTCAACCGAAGGCATGTATTTTTTCTCTAGTTTAAATAATGGCATAATGACATCATATCCTGTCACTCTTTTAACTGGAGCCATTAATGAATATAAGCTATGTTCTGCTAAATGTGCAGCAATTTCAGAGCCTACACTGCAACTCTTTGCAGCTTCTTGAATAATAACACATCGACCTGTTTTCTTCACTGATTCTTCAATCGTATCCATATCGATTGGACTAATTGTAGCGACATCAATGACTTCAGCTGAAATGCCACGTTTGGCTAACTTATCCGCAGCTTCAAGTGTTTCTTTGACCATTGAGCCCCAAGTAACTAAGGTGATATCGGTTCCTTCACGCAGCTCAAAACACATGTCAAGTGGTAATTCTTCACCATCATCAATGACTTCTTCTTTGTGTAAACGATAAATTCTCTTGGGCTCGAAAAATAAGACCGGATCAGGATCACGAATCGCCGCTAATAATAAGCCGTATGCTCTTGATGGCGATGATGGAATCACAACACGAATACCAGGAATGTGAGCAAAAATAGCTTCAACACTTTCAGAATGGTGCTCTGGCGCATGAATACCGCCTCCAAAAGGCGCTCTAATAACCAAAGGACAGCTCATTCTTCCCCTTGTACGATTTCTAAAACGTGCAGCGTGACATACAATGTGTTCCACCATTGGAAAGATAAATCCCATAAATTGAGCTTCTGCAACAGGTTTCATGCCTTGAGTTGCCATGCCTATTGTCATTCCAGCAATCATGGCTTCGGCTAAAGGTGTGTCGATGACACGCTCTTCGCCAAATCTTTGTGCTAATCCTGCGGTGGCACGGAATACACCTCCGTTTATGCCAACATCCTCGCCCAATACAACTACATCTTTGTCTTTCTCTAGTTCATAAGCTAGTGCCAATGAAACTGCTTCTACTAAAGTAATATTAGCCATTTTTTTCAAACTCCTCAGCAAACTTTCTTTGTTCTTTTAAGTCATGTGGTAATTCTGCAAACATATAATCAAACATATCTGTAACAGCAGGTTTTGGCGTATCTTGATAGGTTTTAACTGCCGCTTCAACTTTACGGGCACATTGCTCTAATAGTTGGTTTTCTTGCTGAACACTCCATTGATTATGGTTCATCAAGTATTGTCTGATTCTGGAAATGGGTTCATATTGTTTGGCATTTTCCACTTCTTCATCCGGACGATAGCGACTTGCATCATCAGCTGTTGTGTGATCACCTAATCTATATGTGATGGCTTCAATCACGGTTGCACCTTTGCCTTTTCGTGCTCTAGTAATAGCATGTTTAACTTCATTGTGAACAGCTAATAAATCATTGCCATCAACTTGGATACAGGGTAATCCACCAGCTATTCCTTTTTGGGCCAATGTTTCGCCACTGCTTTGTTTTTCTCTGGGTACAGAGATAGCCCATCCATTGTTTACAATGACCATTACCATAGGGAGTTTAAAGGCACTGGCAGCATTAATGGCCTCGAGAAAGTCTCCTTTTGAGCTTCCACCATCACCAATAACTGTTACTGCACAACGTGGCTCTTTTCGTAGCTTAAATGCCAATGCAGCCCCAGCAGCATGCGTATTTTGAGTAGCAATTGGTACACACCAGGGAAAATCATGTGGTGGACCAGAAAAATCACTGCCTCTTTCATCACCGCCCCAATAAAGTAAAACTTCAGACATTTTTACACCGCGGCAAAATTGTACGCCATATTCTCTGTACATGGGAGCGAATACATCTTCATAATTCATCGCAGATCCAATACCAACATGGACTGCTTCATGACCTAAAGAGGATGCATAAGTACCTAATTTACCAGTTCTTTGTAAAGATATTGCTTTGGTGTCAAAAACACGTGTCAATACCATGGTTTCATACAAAGATTTAATTTGCTCATAATCTTTTGCTATAGCAGGAAGTCTATCTCCGACTAATTCACCAGATGGTGATAAATATTGAATATATTCAACGTTAAAAGATGCTACTGTTGCCACTTTAGTTTCTCCAGTAATGTTAATTAATACATGATTAATACGGAACTAATGCCTAAGCATTAATCCTGATAAAATTTTTGATTGTCTAAATATCAGATTTTATGACTTTAGATTTCAATTTTTCAAGGTGCTCCTAATTAAATTATTTTCGAAATGATTACTCTAATTAGGTGTAAATAATGAAAATTTACGGCGATGTATTATAGAATAAAAATACAAAAATTTCAGGTAATATTTTAGGTAATTAACATGAATGAAGATAATAACTACAGAAAGTTAGAACAAGGCATAAAATTAGATGTGGATTTAAAGGATAATTACGGCGGTTACCTGAGGCTTGATCAAGTTTTATCAGCACAAATTCCATTAAGTGATCCGCCACATCATGATGAAATGTTGTTTATAGTGCAACACCAAGTATCTGAATTGTGGCTGAAGTTAATTGTTCATGAACTTCAAGCGGCTATATCCAATATCGAACAAGAAAAGTTAGACATCGCTTCCAAAGTTTTGGCACGTGTTAAGCAAGTGCAAAGGCAATTGTTTGAACAGTGGGCAGTCCTAGAAACATTGACTCCGAGTGAATATATGCAGTTTAGACACGTTTTTGGCAGCGCTTCTGGTTTTCAGTCGGTTCAATACAGAATGGTTGAGTTTTTATTAGGCAATAAAAACAAAGATTTAATCAAGATGTTTCCCAAAGACAGTGATTCATACAGTCAATTACACCAAGCTTTAAATGCGCCTTCGGTTTACGATGTTTTTCTTCAGCATTTAAAAAAATGTGGTTATGATATTCCCAGTGAATGTTTGCACAGAGACTGGCAAGAGCCACATATTTTCAATGATAAATTAGTCGAAGTGTTTGTCGATATTTATAAAGACACCAATAAACATTGGGATGCTTATGCATTATGTGAACAATTAGTAGATGTAGAACAGTCATTTCAAATGTGGCGATTTAGACACATGAAAACAGTGGAAAGAATTATTGGATTTAAAAAAGGATCTGGCGGATCTAGCGGTGTAGCTTTTTTGAAAAAGGCATTGGAATTAACTTTTTTCCCAGAGCTTTTAGATGTAAGAACGCATTTATAAGTCTGATAATATTGAGAACTAAAAATAAAAAGGCCACCAACTTATAAAGCTTGATGGCCAAATTATTAATGACATATCACATTTTTGCTTTAGTGCGCTTTTGTAAATAATTTTATCGGTAGGTTTGTTCGACTCCAATTGCCACCTTCAGTACCTTGATAAGTGATGTTTACATTCATCACACCATCAGTTTCTTCACCATTGTTTTGGTTCATTGTCATGGTCACAGTGCCTGCCAGTACGTCTGTAATTTCGGTTAGTTCAGCGTCTCTGGGATAGCCAGTTAATTCTAACAAATCCAAAGTAATTTCATCGCCTATTTGGAACCCAGGTTGAATACCTTGTGCCCATCTTGGATTGCCATCGGCATCAAAATAATACATGATGACGACCATTAAATCACCCGAAAAAGCCACTGAAAAGCCCCAACCATTGTCATCCAATCCTGACCACCACGTGCCACCAAAA
>JBGCFT010000137.1:0-9090 GCA_045107085.1 Marinicellaceae bacterium
GTTTGAATTTTACTGCGTTTATCAATGTCATTGGCCACTAAAACCAAATTTTTGTACATGTCTTTTAGGTTACTGGCAATGGTTAATTCATTGACAGGAAATTGAATCTCGCCATTTTCTACCCAAAAACCTGATGCTCCACGAGAATAGTCACCATTGACTGTATTGATGCCTTGGCCCATAACACTGGTGACATAAAGTCCTGTATCCATTTTTTTTAAAGCTGCATCAAAGCTAATGTCTTTAGATTGAACAAATAAATTATGAGCGCCTCCTGCATTTCCTGTAGTCTCCAGTCCCAATCTTCTGGCTGAATAAACAGACAATAAAAATCCTTTTAAAACACCATTCTCGATGAGATGTCGCTGTTTGGTTGCCACACCATTGCTATCAAAATTTCTTGAGGCAAATCCACCTTTCGCAAAGGGGTCTTCATTGATTTGAAACCAATTTGGAAATATTTTTTCATTTAAATCGTCTTTTAAAAAACTGGCTTCCTGGTAAAGGCTTCCACCTGATATTGCACTTAACATATGCCCAACTAATCCTTGAGAAATACTTGGATCAAATAGAACAGGTGCTTTAGTAGATTTTACTTTTCTTGCGCCTATACTGGCAATAGTGCGTTGAGCTGCTTTTTTACCCAATGCTTCTGCAGACATTATATTTTTAAAATCGCGCACTGCATCCCACCAATAATCTCTTTCCATGTCTCCATTAGATTCTGCAATAGCTACCAAACTCATGGATGCATTAGTGCCTTGTTTTTGACCTATAAATCCATTGGAATTGGCATAGATTGATTGGCCTTCTCCCATCGAAATTCCAGCTTCATCGACTACTATTCCTTCAGTCTCTAGGGCTGAGGACTCTGCTATTTTTGCCATTTCGATTAGTTTTTCTGGGCTTACTTGACGTGGGTGATAAGTAGAAAGGTCTTTAAAATTTTCTGGATTAGCTAACAAACCTTGTTCAGCAATGCCCGCATATTCATCAGCTTGAGTCAATTTTGCAATTTCGAGGGCTTTTGCAATGGTTAAATCTATACTTTCATCATTGAGAACAGCTGTTGAAGCCGAACCTTTGGATTTACCATTATAAACTGTAAGTATGAGTGAAGAATCTTCTGAATTTTCAATGGTATCTACATCGCCATTGCGGACACTAATTGACAAGCCTTTGCCATGAGAATAGACAACTTCAGCATCAGTTGCGCCCTTTTTCTTTACTGTATCTAGAATATCTGTAACAATCTGTGTTGTATTTTTTTTCATAAGTAATAATAGAGTTATGGTTAATCAGTCAAACGACCAAGATCAAGAATTCGAAAGTCGAACCCAAAAAAAACATTTTGCACATTCTATGGTGGATTTAGCTCATAAGCTAGCAGAAATGAAACATTCGGACATGATTTTGCTGCCAATTAGTGAACAAATCATCGATACTGTTGTGGCATCAAAAAAAATCACCAGTCACATTGCGCGAAAACGACATTTTCAATTTATAGGAAAATTGTTGCTCAATTCTGATCATGAAGCAGTCATTGAAGCCATGCAAGACAAAGCTAAGAAACATGAAGCAGGTCTTATTCGGCAACCATTCATTAGTATGTGGGCAGAAAAAGTCATCGAGGATGATTCTATCATCGATCAATTATACGAAACTCATGAGCACACCGATATTCAACCGTTAAGACAATTGGTAAGACTCGTCATCAAACAGAAAGGTGATCTAAAAAAACAAAAACGAAAATTATTTGAATACATTCGATTTTTGGATAACCAAGTGCCATTACCGCCGATTTAAATAATATACGGCATTTAGATTTATCTCATTTGTTGTATTGAACTTTTAATTAGAATTACTCAAATAAGATGGTACATAAAAATTGCGATCAATGATTAATGACAACTCTTTTGATTCAATCTCCATATGTTGCCAAATATTTTTAGGATTTAACCACTGTTGATTTCCATTGATAGTCACCTTTAAAGGCATAGTAAAATCTTTTAGGGCATTGGTCCATTTATAAGACAATTTGCCTTTTGCAAAATAATATTCAAGCAGGGGAATCTGATTGGTTCTAAGGTATTGATTCCAAAAACTACTCAAATCAATCCCAGTCTCTTTGGAAACATAGTTTTCAATTTGTTTAGTAGTGACTGTTTGATGATAAAATTCACTGCCCAGCCCACGCAAAACCTTTCTCCACTTATCATCATCGTTCACAACTTGACGCAGCATGTGTAGAATTGTCGCCCCTTTTGAATAATTGTCATTAGTATAAGTGATGTCATTTACTTGGTAATCTCCTATCATTGGCTTGTCATTTTTTATGTAACCTCTTATGCCAACCTGATAATCATTTCCAGCTTCTTTGCCATAATGATATTCAACAAAAAGACCTTCTGAGTAAGTGGTAAATGATTCATGAATCCATATATCCGCTATGTCTTTAAAAGTAATATTGTTTGCAAACCACTCATGACCTGATTCATGGACAATAATAAAATCAAATTTATCACCCCACCCTGTATTAGAACCATCCTTGCCTAAATAACCATTCTGGTAGCCATTTCCATAAGCTACGGCGCTTTGATGCTCCATTCCTAGATATGGGACCGCTATTAGTTTATAACTGTCCTCATAAAAAGGATAATCTCCAAACCAATATTCAAACGCTTCAAGCATCTTGGGTACTTGTTTAAACTGTTCTTTGGCTTTTTCTAAATCTTGTTCTAACACATAATAATTTAAATCTAGTGGTCCTTTTTCTCCAACATATACATCTGAAAAATTGACATAATTTCCAATATTAAAATTAACACTGTAATTATTTATGGGGTTTGAAACGGTCCAATGATAAGTTGTGGTTTTGTTTTCTTTCTTATCTACACCAACAAGCCTACCATTGGCAACAGCCAAGAGATTATTGGGAACATTAATACTGAATTTGAGACTATCTACTTCATCATACATGTGATCTTTACAAGGCCACCACAAACTCGAACCAGTAGCCCAACTGATACTCGAAATAAAATCATTTCCTAGGCTGTCTTTTTCCCAAACAATCCCAGAATCCCAAGGAGGTCGAGGTGCTATTCTTGGCTTTCCACCATATTGGATTATTATTTCATTATAAGAACCCAATATTTGACCCTTTTTCAAATCAATAAAATAGGCATTTCCATCTTGTTTGTAACTTAATTCTTTTCCATCTTGAGTGATTGTGAATATTTCCATCGGTGACTGGAGATCAATTTGCATAATTTGATAAGGTTTTAACACCTTATAACCAATGGTATTGGATCCATTAATAGACTTGTTAGTAATGTCAACGGCTATATCAATGTGATAATAAGTTAAATCCCACCATTCCCTTTCAGGTGTAATAGCCCCTCTTAACGTATCTTGGTGGGTATATTCTTTCACGTATCCGTCTGTCATTCCCATACTGGTCAAAATTAATAATATAATTATTTTCATAAGCTTCATTTGTTTTATGCATTGATTTAAAAAATAATTATAACACAAACAACAATAGCCACTTAAATTCTGCAAGGACAGCTCTTTGCAATAGGTAATGTATAATCTAAATTAGTATAATTAAGTGTAAAATGAACAACTAATTCATTTTCAATTATTTTTTAAATTTACCATAAATAGGCTTTCCTGGGTAAACATCTAAAACTGACTTACCCTGCTTCAAAACAAATGTTCCATTGACCATGACGTATTCAATTCCTTGTGAAAATGCCAGACCTTCTTCAAAAGTGGCCTTGTCTATAATGGTATTAGGATTGAATACAGTAATATCCGCATCAGCGCCTATCTGAATTCTGCCTTTGAAGCGCATCATGGGAGAAATACTCTCTAACCTTTTTGCAGGCAATAAAGTCATTTTTTCAATCGCCACCATTAAAGGTATCAATTTTTCTTCTCTGACATATTTACCAAGTACTCTTGAGAAAGTCCCTGCCGTTCGTGGATGTGCCAGTTTAGAATAACCTGCTCCATCTGATGCAATCATAACACCTGGTGCAGCAATGCCTTTTTTTATCCATTCGGGTTTCATGACATGAATAATCACGGAACCGCCTTGCTTTCGATAGGTTTCAAATGTCTCTTTGGTCAACCTTTCCCCTGTTGCTACCCACTGAAGATCTTTATAAGTTATATTTAGCCTTTTTTGCCAACCATCAGAAAAAATCGCACTCTCTATGCCTGTATTTGCTGCGGTATAAGGATACAATTCTGTGGTGATATCAAATCCATTTTCCTGAGCTGCTTGAATCATTTTTAGAGATAAATCAATTTGACCTAAAGAGACACTGTTGATATGAACAATATGTAAAGATGCGCCAGTTACTGCCGCATCGGCAATAACCTCTTGGACTGAGATTAGATTGGGAACGCGTACGTGTGTGTAGACAAGAGTATCCAATTCTGCCGCCATCTCAAAAATTCTATACATTTCACCAGGCTCAGTAGTTGGAAGATAGCCGATGGGCACACCTATTCCCAATCCGCCAGCATCAAGTGACGCTTTTATATTTTTATGGGTTTTTGCTTCTTCTTCAACAGTTAAATTTTCTGTGAAGGAAAGTGGAAATATTTGGCTTATCCTTTCAATACTAGATTCCCAAGTGACTGGTTTTTTATACGATTCAGATACTGGCTTTTGATACTTATCCATCGCCTTAAATCTTTCAAAGGGCCAATTAACGCTTGTTCCGTAATTAATAATGGCTTTTGATTCTCTAGATTTGTACCACATATCAAGGTTTTGAACACCAAACTCCAAATCTAATGCTGTGGTAACACCATCGTGCAGTTGATATTCCTGTTCAACATTTGACCGCCCATGGACATGTAAATCTATAAAACCAGGTGCCACGACTAATCCACTGACATCGATAACTTCGTCTCCTTGCAATGGATCAGAACTAATTTGAGCAATGCGGTTATTGAGAATACCTACATTTTTGATGGCATCCAGTTTTGTCTCTGGATCCATCACACGTCCACCTATCAGAACTGTGTCATACTTTATGAATGTTTGTCCTATTGCATTTGGACTTATGCTGACTATTAATAGAATTAACGGTATTTTAGTCATTAATTTAAACATAACTGAATCTCCCCCATTTTATTATTTTATTTTTTTAAACTTCAAATTGGTAACTCTACCCGCATCAAGCTCAGCGCCGGTGATAGCGCCATTTAATCTATTAAAGCGAAGCAACCCAGCCTCTAAAGTAAACGAATCAACGCCATAGAGCGTTAATTCATGCGTGTTGTAATTAGCTAGTTTTACTTTTAATTTCTCATCTTCTAGATAAAGTGAATAAGTAACATCTAGTTCTTCACTGAAAAAATTGCCTGTGTATTCTTCTAAATTGAGATTTGAGGTATCAATGCTTTCTTTTCTTTTCCATATTCTATCTTGACCATTTTGAAATACCGTTAATACATTGGCAACATCATCCTGTAGGCTTGAGAATGTAAATTGAATTGAGGTATCTCCAGGAATTTGGTAAGTATTGCCTTTAATATTCTCAATCACATATTCAGACTTGTTCCAACTTTGTGTCACATTAAGAGTGCTATTTTTAAGCGTTACATCTAAAACAACTCCTGGTTGAATTTCGTAAGTGCCAGTTAACTGATTTAGGCTAAATTCTTCTAATGGTTCTGTTGTAGTTGATTTATTAGTAGCCTCTATTTTCTGATTTGTTTCAACTTTTAATTTATCTTTGAGTAAAATATCTGCAATCTGAAAAGCTTTGCCTGTTGGATTGGCGTCACCTCTATTGGCCAGTACAATGACAGAAAGTTTTTGCTCAGGAAAACGCATTAATTGAGATCGGTATCCAGCCAGAGAACCGCCATGACTCACAGTTTTCAAACCTTTATAAATTCCATTATTCAATGCAAAAGCATACCCGCTACTTTCTCCATTATTTAGCAGGCCTTCTTCGTGCATTTTCTCAATAATACCTTGCCCGCCTTTTCCCAGTTTATTGTTATAAAAATTTTGGTCCCATAAAAACAAATCTTCTATGTTTGTATAAACGCCACCAGAACCAACAAGATCGAAGCGACTGATTAAATTATCAAACCCTTCTTCATCCTGTTTCTTATTGTAACTAAACACACGATTTTTTATCAGATCAGTATTGTCATCATAAAATAATGAGCTTTTCATGCCCAATGGTTTGAATATGTTTTTGTCAGCAAACTCTTTCAATGATTCTCCCGCAGCTTTTTCAATTATCATGGCTAACATGAAGTAACAAGAATTACTGTATAAATACTTTTCACCAGGTGTGAAATTGAGCTCTTTTTGACTTTTTATTAATTCATAAACTTCGACAACATCGGCATTATCCAGATAGTTTCTGCCTTTTAAATACATCAGTGTTAAATAGTCCCTGACACCGCTGGTATGGTGTATAAAGTGGCGAATGGTTAAAGGCTCTCCATAATCAGGAAAATCAGGAAGGTATTTTTGAATGTTGTCATCTAAGTCTATTTTACCTTGTTCTTCGAGTAGTAAAATACTAAATGTCACAAACTGTTTTGAAACAGAACCAATGTAAAAAACAGAAGATGGAGTTAATTCAATATCATGTTCCAAGTCACCAATTCCATAACCGTTGGCATAAATAAGTTTTCCATCTTTAATAACACCTAATGCAGCACCGGGAACATCAGGTTTGTCCCATTCTTTAAACAGATTGTCTATGGCTTGAAAGTCATGACTTTGCTCAAATGCCATAGCAGAAAAGGAAAGAAAAAGAATTAAGAAGTATTTTTTCATGGTGTTGAATCTTTCATATATTTTGACCAGTAATCAAAATACACGATAAATCATAAATTAGCGAAGAATTATGAATTATTATTCTACTTCAAGAATCAAATCCATCAACTCTGTGTGTGCTTTAAAGGTGACTTTGAAATCATCTAGGTTTCGTGCAGTATTTCCTAAAACGATTAAATTCATTTTGATTTCTGGGTAATAATAACTGGCTGATACAAATCCGGGGGCATAACCTAAGGCACCAATTTGTTTATTTTGTTGCCCCTCATTAAATAACAAACCATAACCATAATCAACAATGCCAAAAATCGGGTGTGTCCTAGTGGCGTACTTTGTTTTCATAAGACTTAAAGTTTCTGATTTAACCAGCTTATTGGAATACAACAAATGATTCCATAATGATAAGTCTTCAGCATTTGAAATAAATGATCCAGCGGCTGCATAATTTTGCAGGCTATTTGAACTATAAATCAACTCGCCTTTTTGATTTTCTGTATAACCTTTGACTAAATGTTTATAGTTTTCATTATTTGGATGAAAAGTTTGAGTTAAGCCATATTTTTCAAATAGACTAGTTGAGAGTTGTTGAAAGGATTTGCCCGTTACTTTTTCAAGAATTTGAGCCAATAATTCATATCCTAATTGTGAATAGTGGAATTGTGTGCCTGCTGTGAATTCTAATGGTTTGTCTATCGCCATGATTCCATGTGTATGAGTCAGCAGTTGATGAATGGTGACTACTTGTGACCAAGGCTGTTCGATGCCAGTTAAATACTGACTAATCGTATCATCAAGCTGAATTTTTCCAGCTTCATATTCTTTTAAAACCAATACAGCGGTGAATTGTTTGCTTATAGAACCTATAACAAATTGATCATTTAGATTAATTGGTGTTTTCTTTTCTAAATCTGAATAACCAATAGCCTTGCTGTAGACTGTAGAAGCATCATTTTTCAAATGCACTACGCCATTGAAATTATTATTAGACAACATAAATTCAATAGTAGATATCAAATCTGAATAACCATGACTTTTTATTGGTTGATTAGGTTGACAAGAAGTTAAAAGAAATAAGGCAAGAATGATTGCTTTATGTTTCATTCGGACTTTTTATTAATTAGGACAATACCCTTTTCAAGCACCTCATCTTTATCAATAGTCGTTTGTTTAACATAATGTGTGGGAATATATTTTTCCCTAATAGTCCCGTTGATGTGAAAAAGTTTAACAGTAGAGAGTTTGTAGCCAAAATTTTGGTGTTTCAACCCAAAATCATAAACCTCTCCAGCTAACCTTCTCATTTCAGAGCCGACAACTTCAGCTCTCTTCATGCCTTCAAATCCGATAGCAAGGCCTTCGCCCATACTCCCTGTCCAACGGCCTACTAAAACCACCAATGGCTTGTTATAGCTTGTCAAACGTGGAGTGACAAACTCTACCCAACTCCTTTCAATATCAGGGTTGTTTTGTGATTTAGCAATAAATGCATGCTTTTGATACGGTTTAGGTTCTTGAATAAATCGACTCATAATTCCCCTAGCTTCGTAGCTGTCTCCACCTGACAGTGTATTTCTTAGATCTATAACGAGGCCTTTTGTGTTGGATAACTTGTTTAAAGTTTGATCAAATTCAGTGACCAAATTATCATTTCCAAGTGAATTGTTAATTCTAATAATACCAATGTCATTTATAACTTTAGAATTGAGCAAGCTGTCTTCTTCCTTTAAATTAACCTTATCTAAGTCAAACTCAATCTCATTTTTATTCGATAATTTTAATGTTAGCATGCGTGGCTCATTGTAACGCCCTGACAATATTTTATTTACAATCCATTCTTTTGTTTCAGGATTACTTTTGTCATTACATTGAGTAGGAAAATTTTTAATAATCTGGTTAATCTCTACTCCATTAAATTTTAATAGTTCAGCGCCGATTATATCTTGATTCAAATTTTCAAATTGAGTTTGCCAAACTTGAGTAATAATTGGCTTACCGTTTATTAAGGTTGTATAAATTGGTGCAAAAAGCCTGAATGAAGACTGGGTATTGGTTCTTAATGTCAGGTGATTATCATAAAACTCATTTAATAAATATTCAAAAAATAGGACAGTATCAACTTTGTTTTTAATTTTTGGAATGTCATTTTGGTAGTTATCCCAAATACATTTCAAATCAACGCCTTTATCGTCCAGATATACATAATTTTGCGCAATATTAGTGAGAATACCTTTTAAGTCTTCCTTTATCTTTGATTCATTAATTACTTT
>JBGCFT010000138.1:0-8887 GCA_045107085.1 Marinicellaceae bacterium
TTATTCCATTCATAAATAAGTGTTAGACCTAAACCACTTGATAGTTGTGGTGATTGCCAACCTTTGCTTTGGGCTTGTTTAAAATTCTTTAATGCCAATTCTTTTTTATCCATCGCTAAATAAGCAACACCTAAAGCAAAACTGCTTAAACCAGTGGCATCCGAACCACTGGCTTTAATGTCACTTTCTAACAGTTCAATCTCTGACAAGATTGATTTATATTTATCTCTAACGTTATGAAAAGGCATCATGTGAGTACGTCTTACTTTTGCTTTTATTTCTTGAGCTCTGGAAAGATGTTTTTCTGCTATTTGTACTCTTTTAAAAGTTTCATAGGTTTGGTATATGCCATTTCCAATGCCAAATACTGTTGCTAAAACAGCCAATGTAATGATTGAACTAAAAACGGGGTGTTTTTTAATTTTTTTACTCAGACGCCCAATAAAAGTAATTTTTCTTGCTGAAATGACATCACCACTTAGAAAGGCATCTAAATCACTTGATAGTTTTGCAACCGATTGATAACGTTTTTCTTTAGATTTTTCTAAACATTTAAAAGTGATGGCTTGTAAATCCGCTGAAAAACTTTGGCCCATTAGAGTGGGTTCTTCATGGATGATTTTGTATGAAATTTCAGAAATGCTTTCTGCTTTAAAAGGCAAATCTTTCTTGAGTAACTTATACAATAAAACGCCCAATGAAAAAATGTCTGTGCGTTTATCTATTTCTTGATTCAAGCCTTTTGCTTGCTCTGGTGACATATAACCTGGTGTGCCAACTATTACACCTGTCATTGTTAATGATTTATTTTCCTCACTAAACTTATCTCTATCAGTAGCAATACCAAAATCAAGTAGTTTTATGATGCCATTTTCATTGACCATTAAATTATTTGGTTTTATGTCTCGATGAATGATACCTCGTGAATGTGCGTAACTTAGGGCTTCACACACTTGTTTAAACAGAAAAACCCGTTGTTTGGTATTGAGATTATTTTTTTCTGTGTAACTTAGAATATCTTGCCCTTGAACTAATTCCATAACAAACCAAGGAATCTGATTCTCACTTAAGCCTGCATCATAAAGTTGCGCAATATTATTGTGGTTTAGGTCAGAAAGAATTTGCCTTTCTCTTAAAAAACGATCAATCATAGTTTTTGAAGCTATGGTGTTTGGTATGATTTTCAGTGCAGCTTGTTTTTTTATTTGATCGTCGTTTCTCTCAACCAAATAGACAATTGACATGCCTCCTTGACCCAAAAGTTTGAGTATTTTCCAGTGACCAATTTCTGACCCGATTAAATTTAACGGGTCAAAATCGATGTCCTCTATGATACTACCATATCCAATAATTGAGTTTTCTGACTCAAGGATATCAGCAGTATCAATGTTATCAAAATCGGATATAAAATCACTGACTTTTTTTTCGAGATCGTTCTTATCGTTTTCCATTTTGCTTTTGTTCTAATGAATCTTGTTGAAAATATCTGATTTCAGCATACCATGATTTAAACAGCTGAATAAGCTCTTGACTTTGATAATCATCATTTAATAGAAATTGATGATCATAATAATTCACCGAATTACTTTCGAAATCATAAAATGGCACAACTAGCTCATTTGATTTATTTTGTATCTGAGTTATTTCATCCAACAATTTAAATTCATCAAGACTTTCAAACCCATTGGCAAAAACTTGGTCTATTTTTGATAGGGTAAAAGAATAAACGTTTGATGTATCAACTCCTGAATTTGCAACGCCGCCATTATCTTGTAAACTCACTTCTATTATCGCTGTACCAAAACTAGTAGTGGTCTGGAAAGATAAAGTCCCATTATTATCGACATTAACATCGCCAACTAATATAGATTGTGAGTCAGAAACTATCTCAACTTGATAAGCTAAAACAACTTGTGAGCTATTTTCATTTTCTGCCCCCATATCAACTCCAAAAGCCCATTCATTAATACTAAAACTATCAGAGCTTTGAACAACTTGGTTGCCTAAGTTTTCAAAGCTGGGTTGGTCATTTACGCAATCTACTGTGATAAAGACGTCAGCGGATAATTGACTTGAAACGGTATAACTAAATGCGTCAGTTGTCACGCCATCATTACAATAGTTTTGATTGGGTGTATAGAGGATTCTTTCTTGATCTGGGCCTTCAAATATCACCGAACCGTTAGTTGGCTGGGTAAATGACTCTATGACCTCAGTTTCTCCACCATTTGTGTCTGGATCAATATCATTAATAATTAAATTTACTACTACACTTTCATCTTCATTGACACTGGCAAAATCATCAATGGCTTGTAATGGATCATCGACACACTCAATATGAATACTGACTAAAATCAAAGGTGAACCATTGTTAGCATAAAAGAACGTTTCTTGTTCATCTGGGTCACTATGACAGAAATTAAACTCTGGTTCGTATGTCAGGTTATCACCATTATTTATCACTGTTCCATGTGTGGGTTGTTCAAAAATTGAAATGATTTCTATTGGCCCACCGTCAATATCCGTGTCATTTGCCAGTACATCTAATGAACTAACGGTATCTTCTTGAATGGTATACTCATCGCTGGCGCCTTGTGGTAAATCATCTACACAGGTAATTGTGATAAATACCGTTGCCGTTGTTCCTCCGTTAATTGTGTATTCAAATGAATCATCGCTTCCTCCACTTGTTGTACAATAATTATCATCTGGCGTATAAAACACTTGATTGGTAAATAATTGGACGGTTCCATGTGCGCCTTGAGTAACAGAGAGTATATCATTGTCTCCGCCGTCAAAATCATCGTTACTTAAGAATTGTGCTTTGGTAAAAGTTGTAGCAGTGTCTTCATCAATTGTGACATTATCATCTACTGCAATAGGCAGGTCATCCACACAATTTACTGTCATTGCAACATTAGCAGTAGCGCCATCATTAATGGAGTATTGAAAATTATCTGTGCTTATTCCATCATTGCAATAATTATTGTTGGGTTGATAAGTAATAATTCCTGAATTGATTTGTAACACTCCATTTGCAGGCTGGGTATCAAAAGTTATGGATAATTGTCCCGAGTCATTTGCCACATCATTGGACAAAGGATCAATCACTGTATCTGTGTCTTCATCTGTCGTGTATGCATCATCAATTGCCACTGCCGCATCAAAAATACAATTGACACGAACAGCAACGGTAGCCGCTGGGCTGCTTTCAAATTTATAGGTAAAATCATCGGTCGCAGCTGAAGTATTGCAATAGTTATCATCTGGCGTATATTCAAAACCATTACTGACTTGTATGACACTTCCATTTACGGGTTGTGTGAAAGAGTCGGCACTTATGGGCCCACCGTCAACATCGGTATCATTTTCATAAACCAAAAATACAGAAACCACCTCTTCATCTATTGTGTAGTTATCGGCTACGGCCACAGGGTCATCATCCACACAAGTAACTGAAACAGAGACTGTTGCAGTGGCACGTTTATTTATTGTGTAAGTGAAATCTTCTGTGCCGCCATCGTTAATGCAAAAATTGGGGTTTGGGGTATAGTTAACTCTTAAAGAGTTGCTTGAAATAGCAACCAAACCATTGGCGGCTTGACTAACGGATGTGATTTTAAGTGCTGTATTATTGCCGTCTCGTGAGTCATTTTCCAAAACTTCAATAACTCTAACACTATCTTCTTGTGCTACAGAGACATCATTATTTGGAACTGGTTCTCCACCAATACAGGTCACTGTCACAAATACGGTTGCAGAATTGCCTCCATTTAAAGTGTAAGTAAAACTGTCTGTATTAATGCCATCATTACAATAATCTGGCTCAGGTTTATAAGTAGCCGACCCATTAAACACGCTTGATTCTCCATTATTGGGCTGTGTTACAGATACCACGACCGAACCGCCATCACTATCTGTATCATTGTCGTGAACCTGTGCATCGATAAAAAATGTTTCGTCTTCTGATACAGTTAAGGTATCATCATTGGCAATTGCCGCATCGTCTACACAGATTACCGTGACTGATATTGTCGCACTTGAGCCGCCATTTAATGTGTAGGTGAAATCGTCTGTTGGTTGGCCGTCATTACAATAATTGGGATCTGGGATATAAGTGATTTCACTATCGGAATTAAAAACACTTCCGTTAAGGGGTTGTGTTACTGCAATGACTCTATTGATTCCCCCATCAGGATCTATAGCATCATCGACAACATTATAATTCACAATTTGTGTGTCTTCATTGGTTTGTAAGTTGTAAAATATTGCTGTAGGTTTTTGACTTGTGTAAAAAATATACGACTGGCCAGCCTCTTTGTTATCTGCGCCAATTAATACTTGATCCTCACTTAGAGAAACAGATCGCCCAAAATTATCTGAGGCACCCGTATCACTGGCAATAAATTCATCAATTTGCCACCATAGGTCATCTGTTTTAGTATACTGATAGACAGATCCTGAGGTTGTTCCATTAAAGTCTCTCAAATATGAACCAACGAAAATATCTGAATTGTTTATTGCAACAGATGCTCCAAAATTATCATTGCTATTACTCGACTGAGGATTTAGTTTTACTTTTTCTGACCATGAGTTTGTGGTTTTTTCAAAAACATAAGCAGAACCAACCCCGTCATCTTGCGCACCCACTATGAGCTGATCACTATCTAAATCAACTGAAATCCCAAAAGAATCATTTGTTCCACCGTCACTGGCGGTGAGTTTTAAAGATTGAGTCCATGTATTATTAAGATTGTTGCGATCAAAAATATAAGCCGACCCGGCATCGCCTCCATTTGTACTGTCCCTTCTTGAGCCGATTAAAATTCGATCAAGATTGATACTTACTGCACTACCAAAATTGAAAAATGCTGCCGAATCATCTGCCGTAAGTTTACTGGATTGAGGCCATGAGGTTATTGAGTTCAAATCAAAGACATAAGCAGCACCTGCAGAATTTTTTCCTGGAAGATCCGCAAATTCAGCGCCAATAACGGCTGTTGTTGAATCCAGACTTACAGAGCGGCCAAAATTATCAAATTCTGCCCCATCATTGGCATAAAGCTTAGTTGCTTGATACCAATTACCAGAGCTGGTTCGATAAAACACATAGGCAGCACCAGCGTTTTGACCCATGTCATCGTTGTTATAGGCACCAACCAATGCAAAATTATTATACAAACTGACTGAATACCCATATCGGTCACCTGACTGTCCATCATTTGGCACCAGTTTCCCCGTATTAACCCATTGTGAATTGATGAATTTGAAAGCATAAACGGCGCCGGAATCTGATCCGAAATCATCGTTTCCATAAGCGCCAACCAATGCATAACTCCCAAATAAACTCACAGAATGACCAAACTTATCATTTGAAGTCGAATCATCAACCGTGAGTTTTGCTGACTGGCTCCAATTAGTTAATTTGCTGAATGTATAGGCAGCATTGATGTTAGATGAGCCTATTATTTTATCATTAATAAAATCCACTCTTCCTCCAACAAAAGCATTACTTTGTAGGTCATTGGCTGTTAAGGTGTCAGAAAGACTCCAAGTAGCTAAACCATCAAAATCATATACTTCAATCGACCCAGATTGATTTAAGCCAGAGTTTGAAGTTGAACCGCTGCCGATGATTGCCCTATTTGCAAATATTTTAACCGTTAATTCACTCGAACTTAACAGCGAAATTGTTTTCAATTTTCTCCATACGCCTATAAAACGGTCATAAATATATGCTTTATTAGCACCTTGCTCAGTAACAATAAAATGATTACCAGAAATACTAACGCTTCTGCCAAATTTTGCGCCAACTGATTCAGCACCATAAATTATACTATCTTGATTCCATTGTCCTGCAGTCCTTAAATAAGAAACGACATATCCAGTAGAAAAATTTGATAAATTCAATCCGTCTTGAACACCTACTATGGCTCTGTCTCCATCAATTGCCACTGACTTTCCGAATTGTGCGGTATCAAAAGCTTCGTTTGCGAATAACTTTTCAGTCAAGCTCCAATTTGTTGGGCTGTTTTTCTGGAAAATATAAGCAGCTCCTGAACCAGAAACTGCTCCATCATCCTTTGGAGCGCCAACAATTAAGTCAGAGGTATCTAAGTTAAGTGATTCTCCAAATCTATTATCAAGGACAGAACTTTGAACCCTTAGCTTTGTACTATATTCCCAGCTTTCTGAATTTAGTGTATAAATGTACACTGCGCCATTTGAAAAACCGCTTGTTGCAGCCACTCCCTTTGCCGCAATTGCTACAATGTTTTCATTTTTTGCGACACTTAACATGCTTCCGAATTCATCACCAAGAGCACCATCTGGAGGGATTATTTTAGAATGTTTTATCCATTGATTATTCACGTATTTAAATACATGAACAGCGCCGGAGTTAGCCCCATATACGTTGTCATTTTCTGCTCCCACAAAGGCCCAGTTTTCATTCATGCTGACTACTTCGCGCATCGTGCTTGATTCATCATTACTGGAAATTGATAATTCATTGATAACAGAAAATAAACTTTCTTCATGTGTAATTGAAGACGTTCCGTTCTTTGATTGATCATTCTTAGCAGACACTGGAAAAGAAATGATTGAAAAAATTATTAGCCATTTAAAAAACATAGTTTTACTCATTTAATCTTGTATTACTCAAATATACGAAAGTTTTCAATGAAGCGGACAAAACAATTAAAATTAATGAATCAAGTCAATTAATTTACAATTGAGCATTACATACTTATATTAAGAATTACACATAATGCAGAATTTAATATGAGTGAAAAAATATACATTTCAAAAGGTAAAGGATTACCCGAATGGTCAAACCCCATAAGTCATGCTGTTGTGGCCAATAACATGTGCTTTGTAAGTGGTCAACTATCAGTCAATGCTCAAGGTGAATATATCAATCAATCTATTCTTGATGAGGGAAAATTAGCGTTTGCTAATTTCTTTGCTGTTCTTAATAGTGCTGGATTTGAAAAGGATGATATTGTTTTCATCGATATTGCCTTTAATAACCTTGAAGATTTATCGGTAATTAATACGTTATATTGTGAATTATTCGAAGAACACAAAAGACCTGCGAGAACTGTTTATCAAGCTCAAAAGTTACCCTTTGGAGGGAAAATAAAGGTGACAGGAACCGCAGTTAAGGATATTAAACAGTAGGTTTTTTGATTGCGTTTTGGTGAGACAATGTTCTCAAATTTAAATAAGTCATAATTATTTAACAAAACAAGAGTAAAATTGGTAGAATAATCAATACATAACTATAAAAAATAATTTATCCAGTGAATAATAACAAAACTAAAATTGTTGCAACATTAGGTCCTGCAAGTAGCTCCCCTGAAAAAATAAAACAGCTGATAAAAAATGGCGTCAATGTTTTTCGCCTCAATTTCTCTCATGGGACACATGATGACCATAAAATCAGCTATACAAATATCCGCAATACCGCAAAAGATTTGGGACAAATTGTAGGAATTCTAATGGATTTACAAGGCCCCAAAATTAGAGTAGGGAAGTTTGATAACAATGCCATTGAATTGGTTAAAGGCCATTCTTTTTCATTAAGTTGTGAAAACGATGAATCCCTGGGGGACAAAAAACGAGTCAGTGTAAGCTATAAAGATTTATACAAGGATTTAGTTAAAGGCGATGAATTATTATTTGATGATGGAAAACTAAAAGTTATGGTCACAGATATTAAAGGCAAAATCATTCATACTAATATATTAGTGGGTGGAAAACTGAGTAATCATAAGGGAATCAATATCCCATCTGCTGATTTATCTGTTGCTGCAATGACTAAAAAAGACATTGAAGATCTAGAGTTTGGTGCTGCTTTAGGGGTAGACTGGGTAGCATTGAGTTTTGTTAGAAAACACGAAGATCTTTTATTGGCAAAACATTATTTAAAATTACATAACTCAGATGCGAAATTAATGGCTAAAATTGAGAAACCTGGGGCCATTAAAAACTTCGCTGAAATTCTTGCGATTGCCGATGGCATAATGGTTGCTCGTGGCGATCTGGGTGTAGAACTCTCACCGCAAGAAGTCCCTATGTTACAAAAAAAATTAATTCGGAAATCTAGACAAGCAGGAAAGCCCGTTGTTACGGCAACCCAAATGTTAGAAACCATGACCGATAGCCCAGTTCCAACCCGTGCTGAAGCCAGTGATGTTGCCAATGCTATATTTGATGGGACTGATGCCATTATGTTGTCAGCTGAAACAGCTGTAGGCAAGTACCCTATAGAAGCGGTTAAAACCATGCGAACCATTGCTAAGTCAGTAGAAAAAGACGAACAATATATCTCTCGTATGCTAGAGAGACAAATGCATACAGAAGAAAATACTCCTGATGCAGTCTCTTCTGGTGCTTGTGATATTGCTTATAATATTAATGCTAAAGTGATGGTATGTTTTAGTAGCTCAGGTGCTACCGCACTACGTGTGGCCCGGAACCGAATTCAAACCATAGTCATTGCTATTTCACCAAACATTAAGTCCTGTCAACAATTGGCTTTAAGTTGGGGAATTTATCCAGTGCTTTCACGAGATGCAGATGATACAAATGACATGGTGAATATTGCCGAACAAATCATTCATAAATCTCAAGTTGCTGAAATTAATGATCGATATGTTATTACAGCTGGTGTTCCTTTTGGTATGTCTGGTACCACAAATTTAATTCGTGTTGAAAGGTTAAAAAAATCAATTTCTTGACGTCTGTCAAAATATAATCAAAGTGATTAATATAGGATAAAAGCCAACTTTTATTTTCAAGAGGTTTTTATGGAGTTGTTTACACGAATCTTTGATAGTTACGTAGGAATACTTAGCTTAGGAGTAATCTTATTTATTATTGG
>JBGCFT010000139.1:0-15616 GCA_045107085.1 Marinicellaceae bacterium
TTTTAATAACAGATCCAATATTGCTTTTGGTGTGAACAATGTATTTGATAAAAAATTCAATAATCACCTCAATGGCTATAACCGCAATAATTTAAATTCAGATGTAGGATTTGACCCTAATAATCCACGTGCTTATCGTCTTCCTGGTGAAGGCACAAATATTTATGTAACTCTTTACTTTAATTTATAAGACCCTCAAAACACTCAAGGACGAGTGTTTTTTTCTTGCTTTAAGCACAAATAAAAAACTTCTGATAAAATAAACTATATTAATTGGGTTATACTGGCTGGTGGTATAAAACATTGTTATTTCAATAAAAGTGATGAAAATGCTAAAAATTCAATGTACTTACAAGTTATTTAGAAGAACCATTTCATGGCTTATATTTTGAAAATATTTTTGGCTATAGTGCTTCTCATGAATTTGAAATATGTTCATGCTGATTGTTTAAAAGTATCTCATGAAGTCTGGGCAGGCAATAATTGTACGAAAATCAAAACATTTAAAAGTGAAGCAATCTCAGAAAAACCTATTTTAGTTGTTGTATTGCATGGGGATTCACCCTATAAAAAACCTAATTATCAGTATGAATTTGCCAGAATAGCGGCCAATCAAAGTTCAAACGTTGTAGCTGTGGGTATGTTAAGACCAGGATATACTGATTCAATGGAAAGAACATCAGATGGAGAAAAAGGTGAAGCCAATGGCGATAGTTATGATAAAAAAAGAGTGGATCAAATTGCTCAAGCCATTACTGAGCTAAAGAAAATACATAAACCCTCCGCAGTGATATTAGCAGGTCATTCAGGAGGCTCTGCTATCACAGCCAATATTATGAGCTTATACCCAAGTTTAATTGATCACGGATTTATTGTTTCTTGTCCTTGTGATGTGAAAATTTGGCGCAAAGACATGTTATCTTTATCAAAAAAGCAAGTATTTGAGGGAGAAATAAACACACTATCTCCGCTAGAATTGGTCAATAATTTGAATGAAAAATCTCATGTTTCTATGTTTGTAGGAAATAAAGATAAAATTACAAAACCTTATATCAGTCAAAATTATAAACAAGCTGCGATTAAATCAGGAGCAAAAGTATCATTTAAAATTATTCAAGGAAAACACGATATATTTTTGAACCCATTGATACTAGATGCAATGAAAGAAATCATTCAGGATTACAAAAATAAATCAGTTAATGAGGATTAAACATTGAGAGCAAATGGTCACTTTGAAATTAAGTTGGAGCCTAGAAAAGATGAGTCAAACCCTGCAGGGCGAATGATCATCAATAAACGATATTCAGGTAGTCTAACTGGAATAGGAATAGGACAAATGATAAGTAAACGAACAGAAAATGGACAATACACTTTTTATCTGAATTATAGTTTTTAGATTTGATCTTCATTAGTAATGACTTTCATTAAATTTAGCTTTGAAGCTAAAGATGTAGACATAATGAAACTGACTTATTGAGATTGAGTTCAGTTAGTGCGGAACATATTGAATAATAACAGATTCGTGTTAGAATATTTATTCTACAAAATTATTGGCAATCAATGTCTCAATCTAGCGTATTAATAATCGAAGATCACAAAGAATTGGCATCTACCATTGGAGAATACCTTGAACATTCTGGGTTCGTTGTTGATTATGCAATGGATGGAATAACGGGTCTTCACTTGGCCGTAACAAACAGTTATGATGCCTTGGTCTTAGATATTATGTTACCTGGTATAGATGGCCTGGCGGTTTGTGATAAATTAAGAAATGAAGCCAAGTCTGATGTACCTATTCTCATGTTAACCGCCCGAGATCAAAGACAAGATAAGTTAGTCGGGTTTGAAAAAGGTACTGATGATTATTTAGTTAAACCTTTTGATCCTGATGAGTTGGTTGCTCGATTAAAATCATTAATTAGGCGCTACAAAGGCGACTTAGATAAAAGTATAATGACAGTTGGAGACCTAACTTTTGATCCAGACTCATTGAGGGTCCATCGACAAGATCAATTGCTAAAAGTCTCTCCAACAGGCATGCAAATTTTAAAAATTTTGATGAAAAACTCTCCTAATGTTGTCACGAAAGAAAAGCTGTCTAAAGAGTTATGGGGTGAGTTATCTCCAGAATCAGACGTATTGAGAAGTCATTTATATATTCTTAGAAAGACCATAGATAAACCCTTTGATAAGCAGTTATTACATACGGTTCCAGCCATAGGCATCAAATTAGAAGAGATATAAAATAAGCTGTTATTTAAGCCAATAAATTGATATCTTGTAAATCTAAGGTAGCGGTTGTTCCTTTGCCTAGTTGGCTTTCAAATTGTATCTTCCACTGGCATTGTCGACAAATCCAGTCAACTATGGCCAGACCTAAACCAAAACCTTTCACATCACAATGATCATTGGCCCTAAAAAACGGTTTAAATATGTTATCTAATTGTTCTTGTGTCATGCCCTGACCTTGGTCTTTTATCATTATTTTTGATCCTTCAATGATAATGTGTAATTTACTATTCGATTCGCTATATAAGCAGGCATTCCTTACTAAATTATTAATCACTATAGTAAAGAGTTGTTCTGGTATTTTACATTCAATCAGGTTTTTAAAGCTCCAATCAATTTCTATATTTTTATCTTTAAGAGAGAACATTACTTTTTGAACAATATCTTTAAGCAAGTCATTAATTACAAGCTCTTGCTTTGATAGTTCTATATCTTGCTCTCTAGATAAAAGCAATAAGGATTCAATAAGGTCCTGCATTTCCAAAATCATTGATTCCATTCGGTTAATAATTTTAGTTTGTTGTGGTTGTAACTCATGTTTTTTTAATAAACTAATAGACCCTTTCAATACAGTTAATGGTGTTCTCAACTCGTGGCTGGCATATCTTGAAAAGTTTCTTTCTCTTTTGACGAAGGCAGAAATTCTTTTTGAAAAATTTTCAAAAGAATCGACCAAAGCCGCTACTTCAGTATTTCCAGAGGTAGAAATCGTATCAAAATTAAGGCTCTCTAGTTCTTGATTGTTAACATTAACGGACTCAATTTTTTTTATCACTTGTAAAATAGGACTAAAGGCTCTCTTAGATTGAATATAGGAAAAGAAAGCCGGCAAATAAATAGCCAACAAAACGACAATTAAAGGAGCTATACCAAAATACAAGGCTAATTTTGTCACTTGCGCTTCTTCAAAAATCAAATATAAGCGTTTATTGTCTTTTTCTGTATAGTAGGCAATGGGTAGTTTTTCGTTGAGATTAACTCTTTGATAATTATTTTTTATGTCTCTCAGTGGTTCAGGAACATTTGAGTAATCATTATCAATTACCATATAACCTGTTAAATTCATGGTTTTAGGCAATGAAAAACTGGGATCTTTGTCATGATGCGCCCAAAAAAACTCCGCCTCACCAATTAAGGCTTCTTTAATCAACACATTTTCAACCACCTTTGCAGCGCCAAAGACACTGGCAATTGTGACAAGACTAATAAATATCAGCTGAATAATAAAAACTTTATTTAGCTTTTTGTAAATCCCCGTTTGTTTCATATGATTCTAAACTTTTTTTGAAAACAAATAATGGCCAACTAACCATTCATTGCCTTTATTATAACCAAAAAGCTCAGCACAAGACATAAAGAAAATTCTCCAGCGTTGAAACCATAATTTGTAGTCATCACCATATACGCGTTTAAAAATGGTCATAATTTCAGATTTGTTATTGTCCATGTTTTCTAGCCAATGGTTAGAGGTTTTTTCATAGTGCTGACCATTATTCATCCATCTTTGTTGTATGTTTAATTTTTCTTGAAAGTTTAAAAAAGTATCAGCAGCTGGCATTTGTCCACCAGAGAAAAAGTACTTGCCCATCCAGTTATCATCACCCTCTGTTAAAAACGGGTACATTAGAAATCGGTGGCAGAAAACATGAATAAACAATAAACCTTTATCATCTAACCAAGTTGAAATTTTATTAAAAAGTTGCTGATAATTTCTGACGTGTTCAAACATTTCTATTGAAATTATTCGATCAAATCTTTGTTTAATATCAAACTGATTGATGTCACAAGTAATGATATTTATGTTGTTTAAGTCTTTTATTTGAGCTTGTTCTAGTATGTAAATTCTTTGAGAATTTGAATTTGATAAACCTGTTATATTTGAATTGGGAAATTTTTCAGCCAAATACAGTGTTAATGATCCCCAACCACAACCCAATTCTAATATATCTTGGCCATCAACAAACTGTCCTCGTTCCACATATAGTGATAGCATATTTTCTTCAGCAACATCAATACTTTCATTGGATTTATAGTAACAAGATGAATATTTTTTTCTTTTTCCTAAAGCCAAATCATAAAACTCTGCATCAACTTCATAATGTTGTTCATTGGCTTTGTCGGTATCAATTGCTAGAGACGATTGCTTTAAAGCCTTGATAAAGTCATTGTATTTTTCACTGCTTAGTTCTGGGTCATGGGCATATTCTTCCTCTAACCTTTGTTTGATTAATTGTCTTATACCATACCTGACAATAAAATCAGGTAGAATGCCTTTTTCTACCAGTTGGACGCCCAATTTAACTGTTTTTTGGTTTCCAGGGGAAAAATTTGTTTGTTCTGTTTTGGTAGTCACGATACGTGTCTCCTCGATTAATTAAAGATTGTTGTTCAGAAAAAGGTATGCCTGTTAGTTTTAGTAAAAAAACTAACATCAAAAATGGGTATATTAGTGCCCAATAAAAATAGGGTGTGTTGAGTAATAAGATTGGATAAACAAACCAATGAATCCATTCAAAAAAATAATTTGGATGCCTAGAATATTTCCATAAGCCTGTATCACATACTTTTCCTTTGTCTTGGCTTTTCTTAAATTGATACAATTGTTTATCTGCAATAGTCACTCCAATCAAAGATATGAATCCAATAATAAAGGCTGAGATAACAATTGGGTTTATTTCGAAAGGTACGTAACTTACCCAATAGGCAGGCAATACGAATATCCAAATTAAAAGGGCTTGAAACTGAAAGAATAAGAGGAATTTAAATTGAGTGCCTGTATTCCAGTGATTTCTTAAATAGGCATAACGGCTGTCTTCGTGATGAGTACTATATCTTGCAATTAAGTGAATAGCTAACCTTAGATACCACAAAGCTGGGAAAACAAGCATTAACAAAGAGGCAGGTTGTGTTTGGTTTAATCTGTAATAATAATATAAAGTACCGATAACAATGCCCAATGCCCAAGTAATGTCAACGATGTCGGCATTCTTGGTTTTATATTGCCACAACCATGCTAATAATTGTAAAACAACACAAAGGACCAATACTTCAAAAAAAATATTAAACATGCGACAGTTCTCTGTCACTATCATAATAGGCATTCACAGCCAATATAATATGATAAACCACTAACCACAAAATAGAAATGATGGTCAAAGCAATGACTGAATCATCAATTTGTATTGCATTCAATTTTTCCGCTGAAAAGTAGGACAGTGGCGCACCTATAATAATGAACACAGTGCCAAGTTTAGGTTTTTTGATTAACCATGACATTGAGTGATTGAGTGTTAATGCAAATCCAGCCCATAAAAAGATTATCCAAAAAGGAGCAAAATCAGTAACACCCAAATTATAGTTATAGGTAATGAGATTAAAGTGTGCCATAAAGCTATCAAGTAAAAAGCCTAACCCCAAGCAAATGGATAGAAATAAAATATCTTTTTGGTGCCTTATAGTTGGGTATAAGTATCCCACTAACAAAGCCATTATGAGAAGGCTAGCTGGCCACATTACTTGGTATGCTGCACCGAAAATACAACTGATCCATAGCAGTTGAAATAAAATAAAGTTGATTAAATTTTTCATTAGATTACCGTTAATATTTGTTGCCTATTTGAACGAGGCTTGGTGAATAATAAATGAACAACACTGATTGATCTCTCAATAAAACCGCCTTCACAATAACTAAAATAAAAGTTCCACATTCTTTGAAATTGTTTATCGTATCCAAGATTATCAACAGTACTGATTTGATTATTAAAACGTTCTTTCCATGCTTTTAAAGTGTAGGCATAACTCATGCCAAAATCTTCCAAATTAAATAACTTCATAGTGGTAGATGCTGAATTTACTTTAAGGATTTCAGAAACCGAAGGAATAAAACTACCAGGAAAAATATATTTCTTTATAAAATCGACTGATTTTAAGGCCTGTTCGTAGCGATAGTCTTCGATTGTAATGGCTTGGATTAATGCCAAACCATCATCAGTTAATAGGTCATTACATTTTTTTAGATAAGTCGGTAAAAAATGGTGTCCAACAGCTTCAATCATTTCAATAGAAACCAATTTGTTGTAAGTTCCGGTTAATTCTCTATAATCTTGTTTTAAAAGAGTAATCTTTTCTGTTAAATTATTTTTAGAGACTAGGTTTTTCGCATGTTGATATTGCTCTTCAGATATTGTAGTTGTTGTAACATGGCAGCCATAATTTTTGGCTGCATAAATTGCCAATCCACCCCAACCGGTTCCAATTTCAATTAACTTATCATCTGGCTGTAGGTCTAATTTTTCACAAATTGTTTTCAGTTTTAAATCACTTGCTTCTTCTAAAGAATCTTCAGCTGTCTTGTATATAGCTGATGAATACATCATTTTTTCATCTAAAAATGTTTTGAACAATTCATTACCTAAATCATAATGTGTTGATATATTTTTCTTACTACCTTGTTGGGTATTTTTATTAAAGTAATGGGCGATTTTTAATACAGCATTCTTTAACCAAGCACTGCCACCTTCTAATTCATCCAGTAAATCTTGGTTGCGAACAAAAACACGCACTAAATTGGTTAAATTGTCAGTATCCCAATTGTTTAACATATATTGTTCTGCCGCACCAATACTGCCTTTAAAGGCAATGGCATTATAAAAGTCATGACTGTTTACATGAATAGTCGCTGTTAAGTCACTGGTTTCATCTCCAAAATGATAGCTGTTAGTAGAATCTTGTATTATTAAACAACAGTTTTGCAAATGCTTAAGTTGTTTGAGAAGCTGAGACTTTATAAAAGAATCAAATCTACTGGCTGAACTCTTGATGCCTTTAGATTGAATTGTTTTAGATTTGTTCATGGTTCTATCTCTTTCGATTTTGGATTAGTATAAACAGGTAATTTTTTTGCCCAGAGTTTGAAGGCTTGCCAATAAATACCCACAGACATTTTTAAGGCTTGATAAGGTTTTTTAAATGTCCATTTGACCAGATCTTTTTCTATAACTGGCTCAATTCTAGTATTTAAATTTACCTTCATAATCAAATTGTTTTGTTTGCTTAAATTCATTTTTACGATTAATTTTTCAGGAGTTACATTGAAAATCCATGAATAATTGATGTCCATATCGGCGAATGGAGAAATGTGAAACTCTTTATTAAATTCAAACTGGTAGCTCTCACTGTGATCTGTTTTTTCTTGATTGATGGCATGAATATAAACGTGTTTCTGTTTCCAGGGTGTATTGTTAATTTCAGATAAAATGAAAACTAAATTATCGCCTTCATAGCAAAAATAAAAATTAACTGAATTAAATCCAAAGCCTAAATACCTTGGATGTGTAAATAGGAATACTTGACCATTGAAATTGTAATTTTTTTGTTCTTTTAAATATTTGATTACTTTTGATTTAATAGAAATATTTTCAGCATTAATGTAATCATTGTTTCTAATTGAAACAATATTGAAAGAGTTAAAGCTCCAAAAACGTGTTTTCTTAAAGGTTTCTTCAAGCCTATCTAAATCAAACAAACACCAACTCATTTTGTATTGAAAACGGTGTGCTTTTGGAGTTATGCGGTTATGAATAACTGAACCACTACAAATACTGGTCTTCATACATTCAACTCCATTTGTTTAAATTTCTCAACAGCTTCTACTGCACTTTTTGCACCGTCTTCATGAAAACCCCATCCCCAATAAGCACCACAAAAATAGCTGCTATTTTTTCCTTGGATTTCATTTTTTCTTGTTTGAGCATGAATAGTATCAACGGTATAGACAGGATGTTGGTATTCTAAAGTTTTGAGTTTCTTTGATTCATCAATATGTTCTGATTGGTTGAGACTTACGATTAAGGGTTCTGGGCAATCTATGTTTTGCAATAGATTCATATAGTAATTAACAGTACATTGGTATTTTTTATCAGCATTATTAGGATATTTATTAACTATCCAACTGGCCCATGCTTTCTTTTGTTTGGGTAATATATTTGCATCAGTGTGTAAGTCAATGATGTTATTAACATAAGGTATTTGAGATAATATTTGCTTCTCTTGATGAGATGGCTTATCAATTAGTTTTAATACTTGATCACTGTGACAAGCAAAAAACACACGATCAAATTCAATCATGGTATTACTGGTGAGCACTTTGATTTTATCATCGTCTCTTTGAATTTTTTGTACTGGAGTATTGACTAAAAGGTTACCAGTCAAATGTTGCTTTAAGGTTTTTACATAGACATTAGAACCACCTTTAATCGTTTCCCAAGTAGGCCTTTTATTGATTTGTAGCATTTGATGGTTTTTCATAAATGACAAAAGATAAACCAATGGAAACCTTTTAATTGATTCAAAATCACCTGACCATAAAGCAGAAGCCATAGGAAGAATGTGTTCCTCAACAAAATAAGGACTATAGTTGTTTTGTGACAAATAATCGCCTAAGGAAATGTTTGTGTTGGATGCGATATTATTTTCTGCTTCTTTATAAAACCTAAAAATATCTTTTATCATTGAGTAAAACTTTGGGTTAAATAAGTTCTTTTTTTGACAAAATAATGATGAGATATTTGTGGCGTTGTACACTAAGCCACTGTCCAAATTATTGACAGCAAAACTCATGTCACTGGACTGAGTTTCAATGCCATATTTATCAAGCATATTAAAAAAGTTTTTATAAACTTTTCTATTGCACACAATAAAACCAGTATCTACAGTATACTGTTTATCTTGCACTGTCACTTCATGAGTATCAGTGTGGCCACCAAGATAATCAGATTTTTCAAATAAAGTATAATCACACAAGCCTTCTAGTTGATCTGCAACCATTAGTCCTGAAATACCGGCACCTATGATAGCTACCTTCATGATTTGTTACCAATTAACTTGTTCTTAAGCAACCGTTGGTTTGGATATTTTAAATCCCAAACCAAACCCAATTTTTCCATAAACTTTATCATGTAATAACTGATATCAATTTGCCACCACTTAAATCCTTGGCGAACAGAACCAGGCGCACAATGGTGATTGTTGTGCCATCCTTCACCTAAAGTAAGAATTGCCAATACAAAATTGTTTCGACTATCATCACCAGTTTCATAGGACTTCGAGCCAAAGACATGTGCAAGAGAATTAATACAATAGGTAACATGTGACAACAAAACTGTTGAAATAAAGTAACCCCAAATGACCAATTGCCATCCACTGGTGTTCAAAGCAGGAAAAAATGCGTTGAGCAAACTACCGAACCCATACAATGTTAGAGCCATTATTATGGGAAATAAAATGTCATATCTGTCAATAAATCTTAATTCAGGATATTGATTCAAATCTTTGACTCTTTCGGTTTTTGTTTGAAAGTTTTCATGCTTCAAGAACCAATGCATGTGGCTGTGCAAAAATCCATTTCGGGGCGAATGGGTATCGGTCACTTTATCAGAGTGCATGTGATGGTGTCTGTGGTGTGCAGACCACCACAATGGACCCCTTTGTGTTGCAGAAGCTCCGATGGCAGCAAAGATTGTCTGTGTTATTCGGTGTGTTTTAAAGGTTTTATGAGAGAAGTAACGGTGATAAAAGGCAGTTATAGCGAACATTCTTATAAAGTAAGTTATAAGACATACAATAAGAGCTGTAGTAGAAACACCCACCCAGATAACTGCAAAACAAGCTAAATGTATAGAAATAAAAGGTATAATTCTAAACCAATCTATCTTGTCTTTATTGTTAACATCGGTTTCAGTAACCTTATTGTCGAACCACTTTTTTAGCATAGAGTATCAATTGTATAATATAGTGGGTTCATGTTATCCATTAATGGGTGAAATTAATGTGAAAACAAAGAGTGCTACATTCACGTTTTATTGACAATCAGATCGTTATATTGTCTATATATTAACAGGATAGAAATATGAAAATTTTCATTATTATAGTCATTATATTGATCGTTATTGTTGCATTAGCCATGACGATTAAAACCAAGAGCCACAGCAAAGTAGCGGAAATTTATGCAGATAAAATTGCATCAACCCCTCAAAGCTATAAAAAAATAGATATCGAAAAAAAATTTCAAAGCTTATATGAAAACTTAAAAGTGGGAGCTAATGAAAAAACTATTCGTGAAACCTATGCCAAAAACGTCTACTTTAATGACACCCTTACTTCAATCGACAATATAGAAGATTTAATAAAATATATGACACACGCTGCATCAGTGATTAAATCAACAACGGTTGAAATCCAAGACATTGCTATAAGTGAAACCGATTATTATGTTAGATGGGTAATGGTAATGGAATTTCGTGCCTTAGGAAAAGATATATATTCAAAATCAATTGGAATGAGTCAACTGAGGTTTGATCAAGAAGGAAAGATTATTTTCCATCAAGATTTTTGGGACAGCACAGAAGGGTTCTATCAACATCTGCCGTATATAGGTTACCTTGTTAGGAAAGTTAGGGAAAAATTATGAAGTTTTTGTTTGCATTAATATTAATCTCTAATTCAGTTATTGCAGAAAAAGTAAAAAATATACCACAGTCATTAATGGTTGAAAATATTGAATACTCATTGTGCAAAGAGTACACGGTAAGATACGCATTCGTGGTGAAAATTGCCTATGTGGGTCTATATCTTAAGGATTGTAGTACCGATGAAAATTTATTGAAATTATCTGACAAATTAATAAGATTCAATTATCAAGTCAATGTCAAAGAAAAGTTTTTTATAGATGCTGCAGAAGAGTTTTTCATTAAAAACTTACATCAAGCAGGCAATACCAACAACATCCAAGAATTAAACCGTTTTAACCAATATTATGAAGACATTGAGTCATCAGATTTTTATGATCTTTACCATCAACAAGGACAGAAACTGAAATTATCAAAAAACAACAAATTGCTAGGCGTCAGTAATGATGTTAATTTTGGTTACAAATATTTCAATATTTGGTTTGGTGATGAACCGGCAATCAAGCCACTCAAGAAAGCATTTATTGACAAATGAAATAGAGAAAAAACATGATCTTTTTAACATTAATTATAGCCATGAACACTAATATGCAACCTATCAGTTTTAATTTAAGCCAATTCTCAAAAAATCAAATGATGATTGTGAATGACAGCGTCATGGGTGGCAGGTCTTCTAGCCAGTTTCAATTGCAAGAGACGGTAGTAAATTTTAATGGTACGGTTTCACTACAAAATAATGGTGGTTTTGCCTCTCTAAGAATGTTGTGGCCATTTGATTCTGCTCAAGGCTATAATAAAATCGTTTTGAAGTTAAAGGGCGATGGAAAATCATACCAATTCAGGCTCAGGACGAGCCGTGGTTTTGATGGAGCTGCATACTCTTATGAATTCGATACAATTAAGGACGAAATGATGAGTATAGAAATAGGTGTTGCTCAGTTTATCCCTGGTTTTCGAGGGCGTGTATTAAGAAACATGCCAGACTTAGCTTTAGAGGATGTGCAACAAATGGGTTTTTTAATAGCGGATAAACAAGTGGGTAAATTTGAGATTGACTTACATTCTATAACGTTGTTTTCTCTTTGAATTGAATGCGCTCATATCTACAATAACATTATAAAAAGCCCAACAAATTATTAATTTCAAAATTAATAGCAGATTTATCAATTAATTGAAAGTAGAGGTTCTCTATGTTTATATTCTCATTGTTGCTGCATAAACCCAATATAGTGCCCAGAACTGCTCCTCTGTGGACATTATCACCACCAAGGTTTGTATTGGCAAGTATCCCCTTAATAGGATCATTGACATATTTGCCAGCTAAGAATAAAACTGATGGCCATGAGTCAGTAATATAGCAAGCGGTTGAAAATTGACCGCCAACTATAGATGCGTCATCTATGCCTTCGTAGTTTTTTAAATTGATATTGATTTTAATAGATTTACCTAAAGTTTTTAGTATGGGCTCAAAACAATCACTATTGGGTTCCCGCATTAAAAGTTGATGGATAAGCTCAACATAGTTATCACAAATATTAGATAAAAATTGATCAGGATGTGTTGTCATCAGATGATTAGCACATTGACTTTTAACATAAATTAAATCATAACCGGACAAAAACAAATAAATAGCCAGAGGCCCAATACTCACTAAACCGCCAATTGATGCTGTATCGTGAGTAACTGCACCGCAATCAATCAGGCTGTTTCCTTTAATGTAATTAGCAAAAAAACCTCTGTGATAAGACTCCGCATAAGTATCATTGTGCTGTGGATTTTCGGACATCATCATGGAGATGTATTGCTCTAAATAGTTTTCTCGGTTATAGTTTCCTTCGTTATTGACTATTGATTGGATCAGAACCCTAACACAGTGTGCATTGAGCGTATTCTCTCCCGCTTTCATACCATGATGATAATGGATGTTTGATTGGCCCCAATATTTTTCTTTGCCTTTTAAAATAACATCTCCGACAATGTTTTTGTTGTCTTTGTTGTTTAAATATTTTCTGCCACCTTGTTGTTTCGAGTGCATTGACATAATTGACGAAGGGTGATTTTTTGGTGCATCTTCGAATTGAAAAATTCCTTTTGGGAAATCTTTATAAATATCGCTAATCCTATAATACCAATGGACAGGCATTGCCATTGAGTCAGCAATAAATAATGCTTTTAATGCATTATTGGCTCTCATTATAAGTAAGTTTTTTTGAATTTTCATAGTTGTTTCTTTACCATTCTATTGGCAGTCCTTTGAAGTCCACAAATAAATGTTCTAGCTGTCCTTGGAGTTTGTTATTGATTTGTTTGTTGATATATTGAGCGGTTTGTTCAATACTGTGTAATTGTCCCGCCTTTAACCGTTTTTGAAAAGGCTGTGATAAATATGTGTCAGTTGTTCCTGGATGTATTAGCAAAAGCTTGATTTTTGGGTATTTACGTTTCCACTCAATTGACAGCGTTTTTATACCCATGTTCAGAGCTGCTTTGCTCATTCTGTAAGAGTACCAACCTCCAAGATGATTATCTTTAATGCTACCAATTCGAGCAGATACTGAAATTGCAAAGGGATTTTCTGCAGCAGCCAGATTTTTTTCCATTGTCTTTAAAAGCAAAAGATGTCCCATGGCATTAGTCTGATAGTTTTCTAATAGCTGCTGAGCATTGAGTTGAGAAATAGATTTTTCTGGCATAAAATCATGAGTGTGCAATAAGCCAGCACAATTGATGATGCCATCAATTGACTTAAATTGATTACTGATTTGTGAATGAAAGTTTTGTATCGACTTTTCTGCATTCAAATCACATTGAACTTTCCACAGTCTTTGCGTATTAACCAGTTGGTTTGTAAAATGCCTGCTAGTGGCAATAACATTAGTATCTGGATTTTGACTATATATATCCAATAAACCTTTACCAATGCCTTGGTTGGCGCCAATTATAATAATATTTTTCATTTTAATATATGAACTAAAGCTGTATCTATTTCAAGGTGATCAAAAACAAAACCATTTTTAATTAATTTTTTTGGCATCACACTTTGAGAAGAAAGCAACAGTTCTTCTGCCATTTCTCCAAATAATGTTTTACAAACTAAAGCTGGCATAGTGAAAAATGCAGGTCTTTTTAATATTTTAGCCAATGATTTGGTATAAAATTTATTAGAAACAGGGTTTGGAGAGGTGACATTGACTGGACCATGAATTTGTTGTTGGTCGAGTATATAAATAATGGCTTTGACTGCATCATCTAAACTAACCCAGCTAAACTTTTGCTGACCTGAGCCAATGGCGCCACCAAGTCCAAGTTTGAAAGGTATTAGCATTTTTTGTAATGCGCCCCCTTTTGTACTTAATATTACACCAAATCTCAAATTGACAACACGAATCCCATTGTCTTTTAATGGCTGAGTGGCTTGCTCCCAGTCTTCACTCACTTTAGAAACAAAATCATTGCCAGCCTCTGATGTTTCATCTAACAATTCTTTACCTCTGTTTCCATAAAAACCTATGGCCGAGGCACAAATAAATGTTTTGGGCTTATTTGGGCTGGATAATATTTTCTTAACCAGGTTTTGTGTTCCAATAATTCGGCTGTCATAAATCCTTTTTTTTTGTTTATCACTCCACCTTTTGGCCGCAATATTTTCACCTGCTAGATGAATATAAGCATCAGCTGTGATTTTATCGTTTTCTTGTTCTAACTCAATATCCCAATCTGGAGCAAAACAGTTATTGTTGGTCGTTCTAACAAGCTTGTGTACTTTGTGGTTATTTTTATTCAACACTAAGCACAAATCTGTTCCGACTAAGCCAGAAGATCCTGTCACAAATATATTCATAGTATTCTCTTAATTTATAAAAATATATTATCAATTATATTGTGAAAAAAATGTAAATTAAATCAGTTGAAATTCTTTTTAATTCAAAGGCTTATTTTATCTTTAGAATCATATTAAAGACTATGATTTTTTGACTCTGGCATAAGGGAAAGTGTCCATTTTTTTTAATTGATAATAATTATTTAATCCAGCTACTCCAGCTGAATTAATCAATTCTAAATTGATATAACCTTCTGTTGTAATGACACCATCATCAACCATTAAATGTTCAACTTGACCGATAACAAGAGAAGTACCATTCACTTCTATGGGAATTGTTTGCAAATGTGTTAATCCAATTTTCAAGGGACTTTCATTAACAAAAGGCGCTTCAAATCCGCTTATCCAGTGCTCATTAAATCCACATTGCTCAAACTCAGAAACATTTGGTGGATACTTAGCTGATGTAAGATGTGATTCAAAAGTCTTATCTGTTGGCACATGATTGATGGTAAATACACCATTAGCTTTGATATTTTCATAAGTATTTCTCACCACTTCTCCCTCAGGTCTTAGGATAAACCCCAAAAGGGCAGGTGAGCTACCTAAGTGCATAACTGAGCTAAAAATAGCCAGATTAGAGACATTATTATGTGCAGTACCAATGAGATTAGCTGGCCTAATACCAGCTATTGAATTGATAATATTGAGTCTTTTTATTTTTTCTAAGCCTTCAATGTCTTTTTTACTAAAATACATTTTAGAAATAGCCAATAAAGAAAAGTCTTGCGCTAAATGCTTTATCATCATCAACCAATGAGGAATCTGAGATGCCTGATCCAAACCATGTATTATTTAAATCAAGACGCAATAAACCAATTGGAATAGGGTGAGATAAAGAAAGATTTAAGCTTCTGTTAGTTGTTGTTGAGCCTTCGTAAAAAGACCTTAAATCGGTTGCTTCATCTGCGGTTACACCATAATAGTAATCAACCATATTATTATCTAATCGGTTAAATGATACTGATGGTTCAATGGTTAG
>JBGCFT010000014.1:0-4100 GCA_045107085.1 Marinicellaceae bacterium
TATTTGAATATATTGAGTTGTTTTATAACAAAGTTAGACGGCATTCATATTTAAATTACGAATCACCAGAAAATTTTGAGAAACAATATTATAATACCATTTCTCAATGAATCAGTGTCCAGTGAATTGGGGGAGGTTCAAGCTGACCCCCAAAATAACAAAGTTTCATGGGCTGATAAATCTTCATATAAAGCCAGTTCTTGAGGCGCTAAACCTAGGGATTGTTTAGCTTTAATGGCTTCAACTACAATATTAAATCCATTAATAAAAACAGAGCCATTTGTCGCCAAAATCAGGCCACTAATACAGTTAATTGTAGTCGATTTTCCAGCTCCATTGGGCCCAAGTAAACCAAATATTTCACCAGGTTTTGCAATAAAATTAATATTGTCGACAGCCAAATTCTGATCAAATGACTTGCTTAACTGTTTTACTTCAATCATATATGTTCCAATTTAGTATTTTTGATAAGAAAAAAGTGGTTAATAAAATTATTAAAGTTACAAATTATTGATGATTAGCTTAAAATCTACACTCACTTTTTAACTATTGTATCATTAATTTCATGAAGATTGTCAATGGGCTTTTACTGTTTTTGTTAATCATAATGCTATGGAGTCGTTGGTTTGGCTCTGGTGGCTCCAATGAATTAAAAGAAAAACAATATCTGTATGAACAACAATTAGAAAAAAACAAACAATTACAAGCACGTAATGAAAAATTAAAAGCTGAAGTATTAGATTTAAAGCAAGGTCTTGAAGCAATTGAAGAACGGGCACGTTCAGAAATGGGTATGATAAAATCCGATGAAGTTTTTATTCAAGTCATTGACGACAGCGGTTCCAATTGAGAAACAAAAGTCCAATAAAAATTGTTTTGTTTACTAAGCCTTATGAAGATCAGGTTATTGATTTAATTGTGGGAATTCAACATGGTGAATATGGTGTTCAAATTACTGCCGAAGATCAGCCGGACTTAAAAAATATCGCTGATTTTTATCAAAATAAAAAAGGTAATTTTTGGATTGCTTTAAATGGTAATGAGGTTATAGGAACAATCTCTTTGGTTGACATTGGTAGCAATCAAGCAGGTTTGCGAAAAATGTTTGTAAAAAAAGAGTTCAGAGGTCAGCCATTAAAAATTGGCCAATCATTGATGAATACTGTATTTAAGTGGTGCAAAATAAAAGGCATAGAACAAATATTTTTAGGAACAGTTCCTCATTATTATGCAGCCCATAGGTTTTATCAAAAAAACGGATTCAAAAGGATAGAAAAACATTATTTGCCATGCAGTTTTCATTTAATGGACGCTGATAAATGGTTTTACTTTAAGGATTTTATGACTGATTAACAACTATGGAATGAGTTGTTTGGCAACATATTTTGCATAATCTTCTGCTTCATTGCTATCTGGTAAAGACCCATATAATGTTTTTGACATATGTAAAAAACCTACATAGACTGAATAAGCCAGTAAAGCTTGAGACTTTGCTTGTTTGTTATCATAGCCCATCTCTTTATAGGCTGCCTGAAGATATGCCAATCTTTCAAATGTGACTTCTTTTAATATTTTCGAAATAACCGCATGTGATCTATCTGCTAACAAAGTACTATATATAAGATGTGTTTGATAGGGTTCAGCACTTAATTGAAACCATGCCAACAACCTTTTTTTGGGGTTTTTAATAGGTAAGATTTTTTCTTCTACAATTTTTTTATCATTGATGCGCCAGCGCATTAGTGCTTGTTTGACCAGATCCATTCGATTACTAAAGTGCCAATAAAAACTTCCTTTTGTCACTCCAAGTTCACGTGCTAAGGGTTCAACGGCTACTCCTGCTACCCCATTGTGCGCAATCACACTTAAAGCAGCATCTTGCCAATTTTCGGCAGTTAACAGTTTTTTCTTGGCAGAATCTCTCATATGTTAATCATTAAACACGATAATAAGGCCGATTGGAAGAAAAAAGTGTTTTTTTTGATGATATCCATACGCTACCGTATTGACATTTAGTTCAGTAGTCTCCATACTATACCGTATGGTATTATTTTTAGGAGACCTACGATGAATTTTTTAATTTTATTTGGTACATTTTTAGCAGCAACTTTTGTATGCTCTTATTTAAAAACAAATTTAAAAACATGGACTGCGGTGACTGCTGTATCTATGTTACTAGTAAATTATAATTATACAACGGGCTGGTTTGCCGTTGGACTGGTATGGATATTGTTTGTGGGATTAGCAGTGGTGCTAAATAACAAACAAATACGCCAAAAACTTATCACCATACCTTTTTTGGGTTTTTACAAAAAAGCTCTGCCGAAATTGTCGGAAACTGAACGTATCGCCTTAGAATCTGGAACAGTCAGTTGGGATGGAGAGTTATTTAGTGGTAAACCAAATTTCAAAAAGCTTCACGATATGCCAGCACCTCAGTTAAGCACTGATGAACAAAATTTTATCGATGGTCCAGTGGCAGAACTGTGTGCCATGATTGATGAATATGAAATTAACCATGTTAAAGCAGATATGCCAGAAAATGTATGGCAATTTATACGTGACAATGGTTTTATTGGTATGATAATCAGTAAAAAATATGGAGGATTAGGCTTTTCTGCGTTAGGTCATTCAACTGTATTACAAAAGCTTGCGTCTAGAAGTGTAACAGTAGCAGCTACAGTTGCTGTTCCAAATTCTTTGGGACCAGCAGAATTACTTCATCAATATGGAACTGATGCGCAGAAAGATCATTATTTAACACGATTAGCTGCGGGAACTGATATTCCTTGTTTTGCACTAACTGGACCAAGTGCTGGTTCAGATGCTACATCAATCCCTGATACAGGAGTTGTATGTAAGCGTAAGTTTAAAGGCAAAGAGCAATTGGGTGTTTTATTAAATTTTGATAAGAGATACATAACACTTGCACCTGTGGCAACTGTTGTTGGTTTGGCCTTTCAAATGTCAGATCCAGACGGTTTAATCGGTGATAAAAAACATTTAGGTATTTCATTGGCTTTGATTCCAAGAGAAACCGATGGCTTAGATATAGGCAGAAGACATAATCCATTGGATGTGATGTTTATGAATGGCCCAGTTAGAGGCAAAGATGTTTTCATTCCAATGAGTTATCTGATTGGTGAAGAAAAAATGATTGGCCAAGGGTGGATGATGTTAGTTGAATGTCTTTCAGTCGGTCGTTCTATTTCACTGCCTTCTTGTTCAACTGGTGGCGCTAAAATGGCGGCTTTTGCAACAGGAGCTTATGCTAGAATTCGTAAACAATTTAATATGCCAATCGGTCGTTTTGAAGGCATAGAAGAGGCATTATCTGAAATTGCAGGGTTAACTTATACTTCTGCTGCGACATCAACAATGACAGCATTGGCAGTTGATCAAGGTGAAATTCCTGCTGTTCCTTCAGCGATTGCTAAGATGCACGCTACAGATATGTCAAGAACCATTATTTCTCATGCGATGGATATACATGGTGGTAAAGGCATAATCATGGGGCCAAGAAATTATTTAGGTAAAGGATGGCAAGGCATTCCTATTTGGATAACGGTTGAAGGCGCAAATATATTGACTCGATCAATGATTATATTTGGTCAAGGTGCTATTCGTTGTCACCCTTACGTTTTGAAAGAAATGGAAGCTGCTAATTTAGATGACAAAGAAGAAAGCTTAAAACAATTTGATAAATTGTTATTTAATCACATGGGCTATACCGTCAGTAATGCTGTTAGGTCATTTTTCATGGGTCTGGGTTTGTGGCGATTAGAAAAAGCACCGCATGATAAATTCACCAAAAAGTTTTATGCCAAGATCACCCGTTATAGTGCAGCATTTGGTTTGGCTGCAGATATTTCAATGTTAACACTTGGTGGGGCATTAAAGCGTAAGGAAAAAACTTCTGCACGATTGGGTGACGTTTTAAGCCATCTGTATATGGCTTCAGCTGTATTGAAACGTTATCGTGATCAAGGGTCAAATTATGCAGATCAATCTATCGTAGCGTATGCATTGCATCAACACTTTTATAAAATTGAGCAAGCCTTTAAATTGTTGTCGTATAACTTCCCAAATAAATTTGTAGG
>JBGCFT010000140.1:0-2683 GCA_045107085.1 Marinicellaceae bacterium
AGGAGAAAATGATATTCCCTATGGTTTAGGTGATTATTGTGCTTTAGTTGATGCTACAGGTAGATGTATTGTTGCCAATAAACGTGGTTATATACCAGATGATTTGCCTGATATTTTAGAACGATTAAATTTGAATTCTGAAACATGGATGGACGAATTAAATCAATTCAAAACCAAAGGTCACACGGCTGTTGGAACAGTTGATCAACTCAAGGAATTCTGCCAAAGCGTCGGCAAAAAATGGCGAACGGGAATTCAGTTAAATCCTGCTTTAGAATAGACATACTTCACACGTTTTTCAATAACGCTTTTTGAGTGTGATGGATTGATTCGTTTCAAATAAGTCAAAATCTGTATATTTCCATCAAACACATCCAAAAACTAAATTGCACAGTTAAAACTTAATAAATCAAAAGAAAATTAAACCAAAATGCTTCTATATTGACTTGTTTAGCTTCTTCTAAATATGCCTGTCCTTTGTATTATCCTTTTTAGTGAGATACATGGCTTATGGCTATGTATTTGGAGCCAGTCACATCTAGGAGATGGGCTGGCTTTTTTACATAAAATAAAATCATTTTCTTTCTAAGTAATAGTATAACATTTAAGCGGTTTTTTTCTGATTGTCCTATTTAATGATTAAGAGCCAAATTATAAATAAAATGAGGTTGTGGGATTGTAATCCCCCCATTTTCAGTAGCCTCTAAAAATGGGGGGCATTACAACAAAGCTAATAATAGCAAAAAAATTAATTAAATAATTTAATTGGCTGTTCTAACAACCCTAAAGTCAAGTTCTGCAATCTATCTTTAGAATATTCGTTTAACATTCTGTAGGTTCCTAATATAGTGATAATTTCACAATCCTTTATTTTATCAAAATTGAATTTGAATTGATCTTTAGTAAAAGCTATTCCAATACTATTTTCATAAAAAGAATCTAAACATGAGTATTTGTCAGGGTAAATATTCACACCTATAGAATCATATTTCATATAACCTTTTAAGTACACGGGCTTACCTTCAAATCCAGACGAATTACCTGCTATTGTATAAATTGAAACCTGAAATTTTTGTTCCTTATTTATATATCCAAGCTCACCTTCAGAATCATCTTGACAACTTGCATTCAACCATAAAAAAACTAGTAGTATTAATTTGTTTTTAATAAAAAAACCTTTATTATTCATAAATATTTCCTAATTCTTTACCATAAACTTTTGTTTTTAATTCAATTTATTTTTTAAAGTAGCTATAATTACAGAGTGAATTTCATTACCATGCTTTAAAAATTCATCATGATAAATTGAATAACTGAAATAATATTTTTCATATTTTCCTTTTACAAAGCAAGATGAATCATCCAACTTTTCTTTTATTGTTTGACCAAAACTCTCTGAACAATGAATAATTGTTCCTAGCTCAGTAAAAGAGTCATTATTAATGTAATACCAGTCCTTTAGCATCTTCCCATTACCTTCAATTTTTATAAATTTTTTATTGAGATCTGGTTGATGTTTTTTATAAATTTTTATAGCCTCATTTTTAAATTTTTCTATTCCTTTGAATGCTAGAGAATCTTTAAAACTCGAGAGCATAACTAAGGTCCCACCTTTATATCTTTGCCATTGCTCGTGTTCAGTTACTAAAAACAATAAATCATTTTTGCTTTTCTTTATACCTTTAGGTGGATTTATCACAATAGATTCTGGTTCAAATACTTGTGTTTTCGTATCTTTCAAAGTCTCCTCATTACATGAAAATAAAAACACAGTAAATATTATAAACAAAATTCTTGATAACATATTTATACCTCTAATTAATCTTGACAATCTATACAATATGGAACTACAGCGTTTAAAAAAAAGGGGGTCTAAAAAAAGGGGGTCAAACCACTTTTCTTATCACCATATCAATAATTTTATTAATTTCTTTAGAAAACTTTTTATCTTCTTTAATCATCACTCTAATCTTGTGTGTAGTATAACTAACTGAACCCGTGCTGTTCAATTTAAAATATTCAGCAATTTCTTTTTGTGATTCTCTCGTTAATTGTTGACATAAATACATGGCAATTTTTCTAGGCAAGTTTTCTACTTTGATTCCCTTGCTACTATCCAATATATTTTTAATTTCTAAATTATAAAATTTAACAATTACATCAACAACATCAATAAATTTAATATCTTCGGCAACAGCCCTGGATTTTGATTCAATTGATTCCTTATTTAATAATTTATCATATATCCATTGTTTAAATCCTGTTTCTCCAATAATTGATGGTGTTTGCTTACCAGAAAAATACCCCTGAGTTTCTTCATCTACACCTTGATCCACAAATGATTTATAGCTCTTGTACTTTTGTTTATGGCCTAATATATCATAAGTAAACTGTCTATTTAACCATTTTAAATCTCTGTCTTTACCAATGTAAGCCCGATAGCTTGACCATTTATAATCTTCTAGTTTTGTAACCAATGGGTTTTTCATTTCAATGGGGTTTCTATGAATATAGCGAGATAACTGCATGATATAGGCATCTTTATCAACTAATATTGATTTGAATCTACCCCTAAACAATGAACCGTCAGTATTTTTTAAACGGTTATAAGCCTGTGTATAAACTCCATTAATATGCCTCATTATCCGTGATAAGTTTGCATGTGGGGTTTCTATCAACAAAT
>JBGCFT010000141.1:0-12793 GCA_045107085.1 Marinicellaceae bacterium
GATTTGTGTTTAGGAGAATAATATGTCATTTTCTTTTGGAAACTCTAACCCAAGAAGATTAAAATTTTGGGTTAGATTATGGATATATATTTAGTTTAAAAACAATGTATTGTTAGATTGTTTGTTTTTAAAATCCTTAATTAAATCGATATGCGACATTAAATAATCCAATTCATCTAGACCATTGGTTAAGCAATGTTTGAAAAAATCATCAATTGAAAATGATGAATTAATATTTTCAGTTTGTAAGGTTTGATTCTCTATATCAATGTTTATTGCTAGATTTTCTTTCATGGCACTATCAAACAGTTTGCTCATAATTTCATCACTTTGATTGATCAATAATAAACCATTCTTCTTGGCATTGTTGGCAAAAATATCGGCAAATGATGGCGCAATAATGGCTTTAATGCCTAATTCTTGAATGGCCCAAACCGCATGTTCTCTAGATGATCCACAACCGAAGTTTGAACCGGTTAATAATATCGGCGCTTGTTTATATTTTTCTTGGTTTAACACGAAATCTGAATTGGCTTTTAGTCTGGCAAAAGCGTGTTCTCCGTATCCAGTTTGTGAAGTACTGGTTAAAAATTGTGCTGGAATAATGATATCCGTATCAACATCGGTTAAATTCATTGGAATGGCTAAACCTTGAATGTGAGTTACTGCTTTCATGCTATTTCTCCATTTTCATTGTAATAGTTTTGTGCTGATACTATTTTGCCAGCTATGGCGCTGGCAGCCACTGTAGCAGGTGAAGCAAGGTGAGTGATACTGCCTGTGCCTTGTCGTCCTACAAAGTTTCGGTTGGTTGAAGAGATACACCTTTTTCCTGCAGGCACTTTATCATCATTCATGCCCAAACACATCGAGCAACCTGGCATTCGAAATTCAGCGCCTGATTGGTTAATAATATCAATTAAACCTTCATCAGCGGCTTGTTGCATGACTTGCTCTGAACCTGGAACCACATAAAAAGTCATGTTGTTGGCTATTTTTTTATTTTTTAAGATAGCAGCAGTCACCCGTAAATCTTCAATCCTACCATTGGTGCATGAACCTAAAAACGCCCAATCTAAGGCGGTGTTCACGAGTTTTTCTCCTGCTTTTAATTGCACATATTGCAAAGCAGTATTATTCATTTCATCATCAGAAAGAGGAATGTTTTGATTGATTTCAATCGCTTGCTGCGGATTGGTTCCCCATGAAACCATGGGTTGTAAATGGCTAACATCTATTTCAATTTCATGGTCATAATGGCAATCATCATCACTTTTTAAACTGTCCCAATATTGAACCGCTTTGCTCCAATTTTCATTGGGTGCATGCTTTTTAGATTTTAAATAGCGAAAAGTTGTTTCGTCAGGTGCAATCAAGCCAGCAACAGCTCCACATTCGATGCTCATATTACACATTGTCATGCGTGCCTCCATGCTCATGTTTTCAATGGCAGAACCCGTATATTCAATCACATGACCATTAGCGCCACCAATACCAATTTTAGCAATGAGTTTCATAATCGCATCTTTGGCAGAAACGCCGGGTTGAAACTCACCGTCAAAGGCTACTTTCATGATTTTTGGTTTGTTCATCAATAAACAACCACTGGCAAAAACATGTCCCACGGTAGATGTTCCTATGCCAAATGCTAAAGCGCCAAATGCTCCATGAGTGGCCGTATGCGAATCGCCACAAACAATGGTCATGCCTGGTTGTGTAATGCCCAATTCTGGTCCAACCACATGCACAATGCCTTGGTGCGATGAATCCATGTCATAAAAAGGCACATTGAACTCTTGAGTATTATCACGTAATTTTTGCACTTGGGCTTTGGCCATTTGATCAAAAATTTCATGCCTGTTTTTTCGGGTAGGAATACTGTGGTCAACTGTGGCCAATAATTTTGAGGTATCAAGCACGGGTAAATTCTTGTGTCTTAATGTATCAAAGGCTTGTGCTGATGTGACTTCATGCACCAAACAGAAATCAATGCCCAATATGGCAGGATGTCCTTTTGCTTGTTTAACTACATGGCTGTCCCATATTTTATCTATAATATTTTTTTTCATTTGATGTGTATTTTAGTTTTAACGGAATTGGCAATAAAACATTGTTTATGTGCGTTGTGGTGTATCTTGTCTATTTGTTCTTGTGTGGGTTGATTATCGCCTGAGAAAACTATTTTGGGTTGTAATGTCACATCAGTCATCGACATTTTTTTATTGTCATCAATTTGCATGATTCCGCTGGCTTCATCTGTATAACTTTCAACGGTGTATTTTTTGTTTGCTGCAAAGGATAAAAAAAATAACATATGACAACTGGATAATGAAGCAATAAAAGCCTCTTCAGGGTCCACATGAGATTCTTCAGAATAAGGCAGAGGAACAACTTTTGGAGAAGATGATGCTGCTACAGTTGAACCACCATCGAATTTCCATTCATGGGCTCGTGAATATTTGTTGTCTGTGAAAGTTTCATCGGTGTGTTTTTTCCAAGTAATTGTTGCAGTGTATTCTGACATTAGACGGCTTTCCTGTTTGCAACTAGGGCAAACTTTTGATGGGTTAAGGTTCTATTCACAGCATTGACTAGTGCTTTGAGAGCAGAGACTTCAATGTCATTGTCTTCACCAATACCAGTAAACAATTCATTGTGATGAGAAATGCTAATGGAGGCAATACTCATGGCATTCTTACCTTTGTCTTTGGATTGTGAGCGGTAGGATTCAATGCTAATTGGGGATAAATATTCTTCAAGGGCTTTGTGTAAAGTGGTTAAGGCTGTGCCACCAATTTTGCTGGTGGCGTTTATTGTTTTTTCTTCGCCATTGAATATTCCTGCTATACAAATTTCAGTCACTTGCGCACGTTTTGCGTAAGTATATGAGTTAACTTTGATTGTTTCTCGGTAAGCAAAATACGCTTGCATAAATTCTGTGTCGGTTAAACCTTTACGGCGATTAGAAAAATAATCTTTGATAAACTGTGTCACCTGTGTTTTTTCTGAGTTTGTACACACATAACCATGCTCATTAATAATAGATTGTGCATGATTACTGCCACTTAATGGACCAAATACAAAGGATATTTCTTGACCCACATCTTGTGGATTGAAAGGTTGGTAGGCTTGTGGATTCTTTAATATGGCATTGGTGTGGCCACCTGAAGAATGTCTGGCAGCATTCTCACCGCTAATAGGCCAATGGGCTTGTCTGGGTAACATGTGCGTTGCCACAAAATCTGAAATGTCCTTGATGTTTTGAGTATTGGTATTGGTGTAATAATTTTGTCCAGTACAATTGTTTTGTCCAAATGCTTTTAAATACATAATACATTGTTCAATCGAAACGTTACCAGCCCGTTCACCAATGCCATTAAAACACCCTTCAATTTGAGTGACAGGTCCATCAAAAATGGATTGCATGGTATTGGTTAAGGCCAAACCATAATCATTGTGACAATGTGCTGACCAAATAATGTCTTTATTTGGATAACGTTTGTGCATGATATCAGCATGCTTAATCATTTTATTAACAAAAAAATCTTCACCTTGTAAATAACACGCTCCACCAATGGTATCTGGACAATTAATAACGGTAGCACCTGCTTGAATAGCCGTATCTATAACATCAGTAACAAAATCGAATGTATCGCCCATTCGAGAATAACCTTCAGGTGAAAACTCGACTTCACAACCTGCACCTACAGCCATTGTGATAAACCGATTCAAGTCATAATGGATTTTGGCTGTATTGTTGGCATAATCACCCAATGACGCATGCATGAGTTCAGGATCAACAGGTAAATAGACGTGCAATCGTGCGCGACCATTCGGAATTAATGACTCTATAGACTTGATTGTTGTGGCTATTTGTTCTTCACGCATTTGACACAAGGCGGCTACTTTTGGAGAGGTTTGCATCTGAGAGTACATGCGTGCAATGCTCTCAACGATTTTATAATCTTCCGCACTGGCAGCGGGAAAACCAGCCTCTAGAATATCAATATTAACATTGGCTGCCAATCGTGCATATTCTAAATTTTTTTCAAAATTCATGCCAGCGCCTGGACATTGTTGACCATCTCTTAATGTGGTGTCGAATATATAAACTTGTTGATTTGTATTGTTTTGTGACGGTTTCATGTTGTTCTCTTTAATGATGTAAATAAAATTTGACTTACTATCCTAAATAAAATTTAGGTGGGTTGGCAGTTTGTTTAAACTGCTAAATAAGTCGTAAGAGAATCAGAATAATAGAAAGTGAAATCAAACCAATAGATAAGTTCTGTTGAACAGAATCAACAGAATTTTTAGTGAAGTTTTTGGTTTGAATTTTCATCTTGAGTTAAAGGTAACACAGATTATTTTGAATGGGCAAGACATTTTATAATATTTAATGAGAAAATCGGTATCGTATAACAAAGCCTTTATAAACTTGATTAAGTTATAAAACTTGTTTTTAACTGAAAACCACTTGATTTTTGCCATGGCTTTTGCCCTTGTACATGCGTTCATCTGCTAGATTTAAGGCCTTTTCAATTGTTTGCTGTTCAGTGTTATTAACCATACCCAATGTAGCTGTCACTTTTAAATGGTCGTTTATTTTGTGCCAGTCATAAGACTCAATACTTTGACGAATGGCATTGAGTGTGTTGTGTGCTTTTGTGCTTTCAGTATTTTTTAACAAAATAACAAATTCTTCACCACCATATCTGTACAGTTTGTCATTTTCAGAAATTTCACTAGAAATGATAGAAGAAATGACCTGTAAAACCTCATCACCCACAGCATGCGAATATGTATCATTTATGGTCTTAAAATCATCAATATCAAGCATGGCTAAATGATTTGGATGGTCTTGAGTGGATTGAAGCGACCAATTTTTCTCGAGTTGTTCATCTAGTTGTCTTCTATTGCCAGCGCCAGTTAAATGATCGTGCAATGATTCGTATTTTAATTGTGTGGTTTGCTGTTTTAGGTCTTTTGATTTTATTTTTGAATGTTTCAGTTCAATAGACAACTGATTCACTTCTAGTTGGTTAAGAATATTAGTTTTATTGGTTTCTTTGAACAGTTCTATGTAGAGTTTTTGGTAATAAAATGCTTTTTTGTAATCTTTCTTGGTGGCTTTAAGCTGTGCAGATTGCTCATAAACTTCAGCTAATAAAGAGCGAAAACCGTTTATTTTACAAATTCTGCTGGCTTCTTGGATTTGAGATAAACCTTCATTTAAATTGATGGTGTGATTGATTTTGGCTAAATCAATTAAGCACCTGACAATGTATTCTTGCTCTTCAAGTTTTCTATAAGATGCCAGAGATTCTTCGATTAATTGTTTGGCCTGTTTAAAGTTTCTCCTTTTGAATTCAATTTTACCTAAACCTGCTTGTGATTGAGCAATTTGTGCCAAATTGTTGCCTTTTTCAGCTATATTTTTGGCTTCTAAAAATGTATCTTGAGCTTGATTATGTAATCCTTGCATAGAAACTGTAAAAGCAATGCTATTGAGAATAGTGGCTTGTGCATTTAAATCTGTTCCATTTTCAATGATTTTATAAGCCATTGAATCATATTCTAAAGCCCTTTCATAATCTTCGATTTGTTGATAAATGTTAGCCATGTTATGCAAAGTATAAGTCGGTAACAAAGGATTATCTAATTCATATTTTATTATCAAACTTTTATGATAAAAAAGAACAGCTTGGGGTAAATCACCTTTCTTTTCATGTACGATGCCCATGTTGTTTAACACAATGTGCTCTAATTCTGGATTGGGGTTTTTTTTAAATAATTTTAATAACCCTTCTAATTTACTTTGGGCTGCGGCCAATTCTCCTTTGGCCAAACAGATACTGGCTTGAGCATTTTGACAAGTAATTAACCCTATGTTATCTTTCAATCGGGCAAAAATAGCCAGGGCTTGAGAAAACAATTTTCCTGAGGCATGGTAATTACTTTGGCGAAAATGGATTTCTGCCATTTGCTTGTAATTTTCTGCTAATTGTAATTGGTGTTCCTTTTTACCTGATTGTGCCTGGGTTTTAAGCGTGATGTATTCTGCTTCTAAAGCCAATAGAGCTGTATTTTTTTTCGATGCTTTACTTTCTTTAGAATTTTCTGTCATTAAATAAAATAGGATGAGGTAAGATAATATAAATTATACATGAGAATGCGGATTTAATTTAATTAAGTTTTAGGAATTATACTATTTGGGTAATAGTTGCTATGCTTTAACTATTAGAGTAACATTGCGCATCGCATCATTTAAAGGAATATCACCCATGAAAATCAACGCTCCACAGACAATAATTACTCAGTTTAAAACACAGTATCGTGTTGGCCTAATATTTTTACTATTGTTGTTTCCAATGACATTAATGGCCAAAAATTATCTGTTGTTATCTTCCGAAAAGGACGGAAGAAATTACAAAAACTCTGCCGTGGTTATAGAGGTCGATCAAAATAAAGAAATGGCACAATTAGATTTAGGCACTTCTTATAAAATACCGGGCAACTTTATTTTGACTAAAGATAAAAGTCAAAGTTATTTTTATCAACAAACTAGTAAACATAAAGCCTCTTTAAAAGTATTTGATAACCAAGATCAGTCCTTGAAATATACACTTGATATCGGTCAAATAGATTATGCGATTGATAATTTAGAGGTCTTCACTTTCTTTGATGTGAGTTCTGATTTTTCAAAACTTTATATCCAAACTAATGAAAAGAAAGTAAGAAACATCATGGTGTTTGACAATAAAACAGGAGCGCTATTGAAAAAGATACCTTTAATAAAGGCAAAAAGTTACTCTTACTTATCACAAAATGGTGATTATATATTCACAAAATACTTGGCTAAGGGGATTTTAAGTATTCATGGCACCAAAAGTCTTAATAAAGTCACTGAATTCAAATTAAAGTCTATTAGAAATCACGGTGAAAATTATGGAAAGTATATTTTTAACCACCATTTAGTAAAGTATAGAAATAGAAAAAACACGTATAAAGTTGAAATGATTAATCTTGAAAATTTAGAAAAAAAACGCCAAGACATTATTTCTGATGGCAAACCAATCTATGTTGTAGATGACATTAATAATCACTTTTATGTGGCCATGCGTGATGTAAAAACAAACGAATTGGCGCTTATGCAATTAATCGAGGGTCAATTAAAAAGAATTGACACCAAAGGTTTAAAACTCTACCCTAAAGATATTGTATTTCATGAAAATTCAGATAAATTATTAATCATTGGTAGAAAATCCAATGTTGTATTTGATCGTAGTAACCCTGAACAAATTATTGAAATGGACCTACCTTTCGATATTGCAAGCACCATATGGAAACCAGAAGATAATCTCTTGTTTCTCAGGGAGGGCAGTGGTTCTGAAGTGGCATTGTTTGATACCCAATCTGGAAATAAGATTGGTCGATCTGGAACTGGAAGAGCTGGTGTAAAATTTGGCAAATTTATGGCGTCAGTTGCTTATTCAGTGGCTCAGTATAGTATAGGGTATGTGGCTTTTGCTTATGGTCGCACCAGTACTGAAATGATGCTGAACAATAATCAAGATAAATTGTATGCAATCAATACTAAAACCAATGATGTGACACAATTTATGTCTGAAAACTTATCAGGCAGAAAATCCATTGCAACCGGAAGTGGCACGGCTTTCATTTATCAACATCAGCAGCACAATGACAGTTTATTTGTTCTCAGTAGCAAAAAAGCCACGGTGATTAATGACAAGGATTTTTCTGTAGCACAGCAAATCAAGTTCGATCAACTCGTGGGTTTAGACATTGAGGACGGGGTTTTCTTCGTCAATCAAAATGATCAAATTAATATGTATTCTATGATAGATGGGCTTCTTATTTCGACTTTACCAGTGATCAATAATGTCAAATCTATTGTATCAATGCCTGTTGAATGAAGGCATTTTCAATGGTCTTAATCCCAATATATTTTTATTATCAATAGGTAAAATCAAAAAAGGCAGTCGAATCGACTGCCTTTTAAGTATAACTTTCTAGTTAAATGTTAGTTTACTTTATGAATCGCCTTTTTGTCTACATTCAATGCAGCTTCATGCACGGCTTCAGACAAAGATGGATGCGCATGAATAATCATGGCTAAATCTTCGGCACAGCCCTGGAATTCCATTGTCACAACACATTCTGCAATTAATTCTGAAGCATTGGCACCAATAATGTGAGCGCCCAGTAATGTGTCAGTTTCTTTATCAGCAATGAGCTTAACCATGCCTTCAGGTTGATTCATGGCTACAGCACGACCAATGGCTGCAAACGGAAAAGTGCCAACATTGTATTCAATGCCTTGTTCTTTTAATTCTTGCTCATTTTTACCGACCCATGCTAATTCTGGTTCTGTATAAATAACCCATGGTACTGTATTGAAATCTATGTGTCCATGATTGCCAGCAATGCGCTCTGCGACAGCAATGCCTTCCTCAGATGCCTTGTGCGCTAGCATTGGGCCTCTGACGCAATCGCCTATCGCCCAAACATTTTCTGCTGTAGTTTGGCACATATCGTTGACTTGAACCTGACCGCGATCAGTGAGTTCAACTCCGCAACCTTCAGCTAATAAACCATTGGTTTGAGATTTACGTCCAACAGCAACCAATAATTTATCAAAAGTTTCTGTTGATTGTTCGCCATCTTTTTCATAAGTGACTTCAACTTGATCACCAACTATTTTCGCAGATTTCACAAAAGTCTTTAAACGAATGTCCATTTTTTGTTTTTTGAATTCACGACCAGCAACTTTGGCAATGTCTTTGTCACAGGCAGCTAATAAGGAATCCATGGCTTCAAAAATCACGATTTCTGAACCTAATCTTCCCCAAACACTGGCCATTTCAAGTCCGATGACTCCAGCACCAATAATGCCTAATCTTTTGGGTGTTTCTTCAATGTTTAATGCGCCTTCGTTATCAACAATCATTTTATTGTCAATATCTACATTAGGAATGGAAAATGGAACTGAACCTGTGGCAATAATAATATTTGTGCCTGTAACAGTTGTGCTTTTTTCACCTTGGGTCAATTTCACTTGTCCATTGCCCATGATTGTGCCCAATGCATGGGCTGCTTTGACTTTGTTGGCTTTAAATAATCCGGCGATGCCACCAGTAAACTGTTTAACAATTTTGTCTTTGCGTCCTATCATGGTGCCGATGTCAATTTGTGCATTATCAAAGCTGATGCCATGGTTTTTATAATCATGTTGCATGTGTGCAAAGTTTTTACTGGAATCCAACAAGGCTTTTGAAGGAATACAGCCAACGTTGAGACACGTTCCACCTAAAGCTGGTTTGCCATCTTTACCGATAAAATTGTCAACACATAAAGTACTTAAACCCAATTGTGCAGCGCGAATGGCTGCGACATAACCACCAGGTCCACCACCAATTACAATCACATCATATTGTTCACTCATAGTATTCTCCTAAAGGTTTAACAGCAATCTAGCTGGGTCTTCTAATGCTTCTTTAATGGCAACCAGGAATAATACGGCATCTTTGCCATCAATTATTCTGTGATCATAAGTTAAGGCAATATACATCATTGGACGTGCGACAATTTCACCCTCAACCACAACAGGTCTTTGCTTAATTGTGTGCATGCCTAAAATAGCACTTTGTGGTGTATTCAAAATGGGTGTTGACATTAATGAGCCAAATGAACCACCATTTGTTATGGTAAATGTTCCACCTTGTAAATCTTCCATGGCTAGTTTTCCATCGCGTGCATCTATGGCATAGTTCATGATGCCACTATCAATGTCAGCCAAACTCATGGCTGCGGTGTTTTTCAAGACAGGAACAACCAAACCACGAGGAGAGGCCACGGCTATGCCTATGTTGTGCATTTTGTGGTAAATTATATCGGTACCTTCGGTTGCTGCATTGATGATTGGGAATTTCTTCAAGGCTTCAGTTGCGGCTTTCACAAAGAAAGACATTAAGCCGAGCTTGACACCATGTTTAGCAATAAACTCTTCTTTGTATTTTTTACGAATGTCCATAACAGCTTGTAAATCTACTTCATTAAATGAAGTCAACATTGCCGCGGTTGATTGGGCTTCAATCATACGTTTTGAAACCATTTGGCGTAAACGGGACATAGGAACACGTTCTTCCATGGGTGTGTTTGCAACTGCCATGGCATCTGGTTTGGTAATACGACCACCACGGCCTGTGCCTTTCACCTGAGAGGCATCAATATCGTTTTCGTGCATTACCTTGCGGGCTGAAGGACTGGCGCCGGTTGCAGTCGAACCTGTTTTGCTAGGAGTTGAAGTCGATGCAGCTGGAGCTTGAGTTTTTTGAGGCGCTGCCGCTTCTTCTGTGGTTTCTGGTTTTGTTTCTTCAGCAGGTGCTTCGCCTTCTTCAAATGTTGCAAGCACTTGATCAGATAAGACCGTTTCTCCTTCATCTTCAAGAATGTCTTTTAAATAACCATCAGCTGGTGCAGGCACTTCTAAAACGACTTTGTCGGTCTCAAGGTCGACAATGTTTTCATCACGATTAACAAAATCGCCTGCTTTTTTGTGCCATGTTGCTACAGTTGCATCAGAAACTGATTCTGGCAAAACTGGAACTTTTATTTCAATACTCATTTTTTACTCCGCGTCTATATTCGATCCACGATCACCATTAATGGCCTCGTGTACTAATTGATTTTGTTGTTTTATGTGGGCATGTGCAGATCCTACAGCAGGTGATGGCGATTGATGCCTTCCTGCAAAATGCAAAAATTTATTTCCATGCTTATGATTTTTTATACAATACTTTAAGTGGTGTCTGATTTGGAACCAAGCACCTTGATTTATGGGTTCTTCTTGACACCAAATAAACACTTTGCCGTTTTTGTAGCTGTTAATGTAATTGATTAATAAACTGCGAGGAAACGGATACAATTGTTCCACTCTAAGCACAGCCACTTTTTCATTTGGATTCGCTTCTAATTCATTAATGATGTCATAATAGACTTTGCCAGAACATAAAATAATACGTTCAACCTCATCATTGTTGACCCTTCTATCCGGAATCACATTTTGGAATTCCCCATCAGTCAATTGTTGTTTAGTTGATACAGCTCCTTTGTATCGCAATAAACTTTTTGGTGTCATGACTATCAGTGGTTTACGGACCTTACGTAACATTTGTCTGCGTAACATATGAAACATCTGTGCTGGTGTCGATGGCATACACACTTGCATATTATTCACCGCACATAATTGTAGGTATCTTTCAAGTCGTGCTGATGAATGTTCTGGACCTTGGCCTTCATATCCATGTGGCAAAAACATAACCAAACCGCACAATCTGCCCCATTTGGCTTCACCTGATGCAATAAATTGATCTATAACAACTTGGGCACCATTGGCAAAATCTCCAAATTGAGCTTCCCAGACAATCAAGGCATTGGGTTCTGAAGTTGCATACCCATATTCAAATGCTAAAACGGCTTCTTCGGATAATACTGAATTAATGATAGAAATTTTTATTTTATTGGTTTCTAATTGCGCCAAGGGAATATAATTTTGATCCTCGGTGACATTGTGTATAACAGCATGTCTGTGGAAAAAAGTACCCCGTTGTGAATCTTGGCCATCAATACGAATTTGGTAACTGTCATTGAGCAAACTGGCATAAGCCATGGTCTCAGCAAACCCCCAATCCATATCCACTTCACCATGCTTCATTTTTAAACGGTCTTGGTATATTTTTTTGATGCGGTTATGCGGTGTAAAGTTTTCAGGAATTGTTGTAATGACAGTAGATAATTGATCAAACTGTTCTGTTGTAATGGCAGTATCAACTTGTTCTTTTAAATCAGCGCCTTTGTATGGAGTCCAATCTACATGAAATTCATCTTTGTTTGAATTTTTACTGAGTTCAACTACTGCTCTTCCTTCATCGAGTGAATCACGGTAATTTTTTACCAATTCATCGGCATCCTGCTTCGCAATAGTTCCTTGTTCCATTAACTTTTTTGCATAAATCTCTCTGGGCGAAGGATGTTTTTTTATTAATTTGTACATATGAGGCTGAGTAGCAGAAGGTTCATCGGCTTCATTGTGTCCATGCTTTCGGTAACAAACTAGATCAATTACGACATCTTTGTTGAATTCTTTTCTAAAATCAGCTGCCATAGTTGTGACAAAGGCAACGGCTTCTGGGTCATCACCATTGACATGGAAAATAGGGGCTTGAACCATTTTGGCAACTTCTGTGCAATAACCTGTTGCATTTTGATCTAAAGAATGTGTCGTGGTAAATCCTATTTGGTTATTCACTACGATATGTAATGTACCGCCAACACAATAGCCTACGTCTTGGGACATATTGAATAATTCCATGTTGACGCCTTGTCCTTCTATGGCAGCATCACCGTGAATTAACACAGGTAAAACTTGAGTGCCGCGTACTTCATTGTTGCGTCTAAATTGCCTGGCTTTTGCAGAGCCCAATACAACTGGATTAATAATTTCTAAATGTGATGGATTAAATGCCAATGCGACATGAACATCTCCGCTTGGTGTCGGTATGTCAGATGAAAAACCCATGTGATACTTAACATCACCTGAATTAACATGATCATATTCTTTATCGTATTTACCTTCAAACTCCCTGAAAAGTTCTTGAGCAGATTTACCTAATAAATTGACCAATACATTTAACCGACCTCTGTGAGCCATTCCAATGACCATTTCTTTAATGCCTTGGCTACCCGCATGACGAACTAATTCGTATAATTG
>JBGCFT010000142.1:0-6289 GCA_045107085.1 Marinicellaceae bacterium
CACCACCTATCAAAACGGCTCAACACAGACGAGCGCTTGTATGATCGTCCCTGATCATACAAACGCTAGCAGGTTAGCTCGGCGTTAGCTGTACGAGATGAAATTCACATTAATTAAATATACAGACCTAAATCGAAAGAATTTCGAAGAGTCTCTTACTTGGGCTCAATACTATGAGCCTGATGACATCGATACTCTCGAAGAGCTTGGATTTGACCGTAAAGTGGTAACGACGGAATTGGAGAAAGTTGGATGGTCTGACGAGTACTGGTTCGCCGTCCCAGAAGAAACTGAAGATGGCTCATTTATGTATGAGCACCGAAAGGCCAATATTATAACTAAATCTGGGAAACAATTAAGTGGCTATGTGGTTAACTCGGGACATTGTGTTTGTTTATTCGGTGCAGAAAAGGAATGGAGTATTAACATCAATCTTCTTGACCTCCTGGAAGAAGAAATCTGTGACCTTAAAGCTGATGTAGGTCTAACGGAGAGTGAAGAACTATTGCCTTTAAAGGTAAGCATTCCGTTTAAAGGTATTCAATTTACATTCGCAGAGAGCAGCTAACAAAGCTATGCATTTGACGTCAAAAAGCTTCGTTCGTTTCACTCACTGCGCTTTTTGCCGCAAATGATAGCGGCGATAAGTGGCGCATCCATGCGCCACTTATCGCCGAGCTAACCTGTCCCTTTGTTAGAGAATTGAGTGATTCAATATAAAATGAGTTTATCTGGTCGGTGGCTTGAGTTAACATCAACTTACTAGACAATTAAAAAACGAAGTAAACAATATGACCGAGTATTCAAATGGATGCACCACCTATCAAAACGGCTCAACACAGACGAGCGCTTGTATGATCGTCCCTGGTCATACAAACGCTAGCAGGTTAGCTCGGCGTTATACGAATGAAAGAGGGTTCTTTTAGATGACTTTAGTACAGAAATTAGTTAATTTTTCAAAAAGTCATGATATAGAATCTGTTGGCTTAGTTATGCAAAATGAATTTGTGACTGAATGGTACGATTGCACTCCGAAGAATAGCCTTAGCTTTGCGTCGACTGGTGGTGATGGAGTCCATTTCAGTATTTTAGCCGGGTTTGAAGAAGATAATTCCCCAGTAATTATTACTGTGCCAATGTGTTTTGGCGAAGAAAATTTGGTAATTGCCGAAAATTTTAAAGAGTTCTTAGATTTAGGTTGTCGGTATGGTTACTTTTCTTTAGAGCAACTTTGCTATGATTTTGAATCAACTGTTCAGAACATAGCTGAACAAAATATACTTGAACTAGAAGATCAAAATCTCATATTGTTAACAAATGAGTTTGGTTTAAGCCCTTTAAAAGAAGTCGGCAATCGTATTGAGCAGTTAAATAAAAAATATGCGGGTTTGTTAGAAATTGAGCATGAGTAGTTTTAACCGTGGTTGTAAAAATCGTATAACAAGCGCCTGCATAGGACAAAGTGCAGTTGGCGACTTTTGTGAAAAAAGACCTCACAAAAGTCGCCAACTGCACTTTGCCCATGAGGCGAACGTTAGCTGTACAAATGGATCATTTTGCATATTAGAAATTTTAGGCCAATGCCAACTCGCCCATTTAAATTTTGTTTAGCTTTGCAAGAGGATTCAGTGTTTACTGATTTCGATATGAATCATAATGGCTGCCTATATCTTGTTCGTATTTCATTCGATGGTTATGGTTGCTGTCACCCTGAATCGGAAGTTGGTAAAATTGATAATGAAACTTCTAAACGATTAATCAAAATTATAGAAAATGATAAATTTTCGACATCTGAAGCGAGCAAAATACTTAGCAAGTATTTTAAAGAGAACAAAGCCAAATTGTGGGAATATGCACTAGTAGATCATGACATTATATAATTATCACCATGCTATGGCTACAGCTAACAAAACTGTCAATCGGACATTTTTTGCTTCGCTCCGTTTTGGGGTGGCTACGCCACTTTACCCCAAAATTACGCTCCAACCAAAACGCAACTGACAAAGGCGTTCAACACTCAATAATATTGACCGCCAAACCACCGCGTGAGGTTTCTTTGTATTTGGATTGCATGTCTTGGCCAGTAATCTTCATGGTTTTTATGACCTTGTCTAGCGAAACCCAGTGACTGCCATCACCTTTACTGGCCATGCGAAATGCATTAATGGCTTTGACTGCGCCCATAGCGTTGCGTTCAATACAAGGGATTTGCACTAAACCGCCAATCGGGTCACAAGTTAATCCCAAGTTGTGTTCCATGGCTATTTCGGCTGCATTTTCTATGTGTTCAGGTGATTCATTACAGGCTGCAGCTAATCCTGCGGCAGCCATTGAACAGGCCACACCGACTTCGCCTTGACAGCCGACTTCTGCACCTGAAATGGAAGCATTCTTTTTGTATAACATGCCCACCGCACCTGCGGTTAATAAAAAGTTTCTCACGCCTTGAATGGTGGCTTCAGGACAAAAGTGATAGTAATAATGCAATACAGCAGGAATAATTCCCGCCGCACCATTAGTTGGAGCAGTGACCACACGACCACCTGCTGCATTTTCCTCACTGACTGCCAGTGCATAGACATTGACCCAGTCTAAAATGGTCAAAGGATCTCTTAGGGCTGCTTGTGGCTTGTCTCGTAATGATTGAAACAGTTCAGGGGCTCGGCGCTTAACTTTTAATCCTCCTGGTAATTCGCCAGGTGAGTTCAACCCGCGTTCAACACAGGCTTTGAATACTTGCCATAATTCGTCTAATTGTTTGTTAATCTTACTTTTTGTCAGCCAAATTTTTTCATTGTGATACATCAATTCTGCAATTGTCAGATGGTTTTCCTTGCACAAAGCCAGTAATTCTGTACCAGAATTAAATGGGTAGGGCAGTTCTGTGGCATCTTCAATGATTTCTTGTTGTTCTAATTTATTGTGCGAAATTATAAAACCACCGCCAACAGAATAAAACTCTTTGGATAAGATTTCATTGCCTTGTTTATCCTTGGCAACAAATAACATGCCATTGGAATGAAGCGGTAACATTTTGCGTTTGTGAAAAGTTAAATGTTTTTTTAACTGAAAAACAATGCTGTGTTTTTTCGTGATTTGTATGGATTTTTTCTGAGCAACATTTTCCAATATTTCATCTATTGAATCTGGGTCAATTTTATCTGGCTGATAACCACTTAAACCCAATATGATGGCTTTGTCTGTTCCGTGGCCTCTTCCTGTGTGCCCTAAAGAACCAAACAATTCAGTTTTTATGGTTTCTACTTCAGGTAATAAATCACGGCTTTCTAATTGTTGACAAAACAGATACGCAGCTCGCATCGGGCCAACGGTATGAGAACTTGAAGGTCCAATACCCACTTTAAATAAATCAAATACACTGACTGCCATAATTACCCCTGTTTTGTAGAATTTATCTTGTCTTCAAAAACATGATTTTATGCGCTTTAGTAGTCGAAGTATAGAATAATTGTTATCATATACAGATAAATTTATAAAGGGTATTACAATGTCGTCTGAAGACTATTCAAAAAATGGTTTATTTGTTTTTTTAAGGGAGTCTGCTCGCTCAGGAATTCTTAATCCAGCTGTGGCTCGCAGCAGAAAAACGGCTGCTCAAATGTTATTGAAGCATATCTCAGCAGAAGAAAGACTTAATCTAAGGCAATTAGATGTCGATTTGCTGTGTTCACGCATTCATAAACTTGAGGACAGTTCAATCAGATATGAGGCCTTAAATTTGTATAATTCTCGTTTAAAATCTGCCTTATCCGATTATTTTAATTGGTTAGAAAATCCAGAAAATTTTGTTTCGACTTCTAATACTGCCAGTGTCAATGTAAAACTTACCCATAAAAGACAATCTAAAGAACAAAAAGCCTTAGAAGAAATTACCCTCACATCTAAAAATAAACAAGAAGGCATTATTCCTATTCCACTCAGAGAAGATTTAACCGTTTTTATAAAAGATTTGCCATTGGATTTGACCCGCAAGGAAGCCAATAAAATCGTCAGAGTGATCAAAGCCTTTGCTGATGGAGAAGAGGATGAATAAGTATTTGCTTTATGCGCCAATGGCAATATTTGGTTTCACAGGGTTCGCTTTACTCATGTTTTTTAATCATCAATCCAATGAAGGCGCTTTTAAAGACAACATTGTTCCAGAATTGATTGGATTTTGTTTAGAAGGTTTTTTCTGGATAGGTATGTTGTCATATTTTCAAAAAACCAGAGAGCATGCGAGAAGAAAGGAATTGTGGCTGAGTTTACGTGGATCATTGCGCAGTTTTTTATCTTATTTAGACATTGCCTTTCTAGACAATAATGCCGAGCCACTTAATTCATCGGCATTAGAACAAAATCCAGACATCATCAATGTCATGTTAGAACAGATGAACACCCAACAACTTGATCTCGAAAGTATGGTGTTATTAAAAGAAACATCTTTACATTCCTTGTCACTGATTCGTGATTTGGTTCCAGTTGCTGCCCAACTCAGTGCGGCCCACATGCGTTGGTGGATAGCCATTACCGATTCTATGCGCCGAATTCAGAATTCAAATAACCGAGATGACATAGAAAAAAACACAACGTTATTGTTAAAAAACATGCAAGAATTCGATTTATTGGGGTATTAGTATAATTTATATGTCTCATTCTCATGTTTTGAGAATAGGACATCCTAAAATGCTTCGTATGCAATAATTCACAGTAGAGCTATATTCCTACAAAAAAATAGGAAAATTACTGTATTTTAATTGACTCACACATACTATAATACGAGGCTAATTTATCATGAACAAACAAGCAAAAATTTTGGAGTTAAATATGGATGAAAATAAAAAGAAGGCATTGTCCGCAGCCTTAAGTCAAATCGAAAAACAATTCGGTAAAGGGTCGGTCATGCGTTTAGGCGATCAAACTACATTAGTCGGTGAGGTGTATTCAACGGGATCGATTGGTTTAGATGTCGCATTGGGCATTGGAGGCCTACCAAAAGGCAGAGTCATAGAAATTTATGGTCCTGAATCTTCAGGGAAAACCACATTGACATTGCATGCGATAGCGGAATGTCAAAAAGCCGGTGGCACAGCAGCTTTCGTTGATGCTGAGCACGCACTAGATCCTCAGTATGCAGAAAAATTAGGGGTGAATATTAATGACTTATTAATTTCACAACCTGATACAGGTGAACAAGCCCTAGAAATTTGTGACATGTTGGTCCGATCAGGTGCAGTAGATTTGGTTGTGATTGATTCGGTTGCTGCTTTAACGCCTCGTGCTGAGATTGAAGGCGACATGGGTGATTCACACATGGGTTTACAAGCCAGATTGATGTCTCAAGCCTTAAGAAAATTAACCGCCAACATTAAACGCACCAACTGTATGGTTATCTTTATTAACCAAATTCGTATGAAAATCGGTGTTATGTTTGGTTCACCTGAGACTACTACTGGTGGTAATGCATTGAAATTTTATGCCTCTGTAAGATTGGATATTCGTCGCATTGGAGCAATCAAGAAAGGCGATGAAATTTTGGGCAATGAAACCCGTGTTAAAGTCGTTAAAAACAAAATGGCTCCTCCCTTTAAACAAGTTCAATTTGAAATTGTTTACGGACAAGGTATTTCTCGATTAGGCGAAATCATTGATTTAGGTGTGGCCCATAATTTGGTTAATAAATCTGGATCATGGTATTCATACGGTGATACCCGCATTGGACAAGGCAAAGAAAACGCCAAGATGTACATGCAAGAAAATCCAGAAACGGCGCAAGAAATTGAGAGTAAAATTCGTGAAATTCTCATGCCTCAACTGAATGAAACTGTTGCCGAAGGTGAGTAAAAAAACTTTTAAATTAAGGTCAGATTTAGAAAAAGCCAGAGCATCAGCTCTGGCTTCTTTGGTTATGCGCGAACATTCTGTTAAAGAACTTCAAGACAAACTGACTAGAAAAGAGTACAAACCTGAAAGCATCGAAATTGTTATACAAGAGTGTTTAAAAGACAATTACCTTAATGACCAGCGATTCGCTGAAATTTATTGGCGCAGTCGAGCCCGCAAAGGGTTTGGTCCGATTAAGATATTAATGGAACTCAAACAAAAAGGCATCGATTCACACATGGCACAAGATGCATCAGTACAAGATGAATTGGATTTTGAAGAAGTTATCCAAGCCGCTTATGAAAAAAAATTTAAAGGCAAATCCATAAAAGACTTTAAAGACAAACTGAAACGACAAAACTATTTGTATCAAAGAGGCTTTGATATAGACTTAATCAAAACAGTA
>JBGCFT010000143.1:0-8892 GCA_045107085.1 Marinicellaceae bacterium
AGTCAGTATCACTCCTATTGAAGAAAATAATCAGATTTTGATTAGTTCAAATGCACAAGAATACGATGCAATTATGGCTGCTATTTCACGATTAGATATTGAGCCTTTGCAAGTATACATAGAAGCCAAAGTTATTGAGGTAACACTCACAGAAGGTTTGACATCAGGTGTAGAATGGCTATTTGGAAGCGCAAGAAATGAGTCTGATTCAGGAGATGATACTGGAGATGACACGAAAAGCACACTTAATAAAAATCTTTTTGGCATCAGGGATACAGAAAGTGCAGTTTTAGGTTCTTCTCTTAGTTATGTTTTGACCGGGGTAGATGTCACTGCAAATATCAATGCTCAACAAACAAATGGACGGGTATCAGTTTTATCCACACCCAGTATATTTGTTTTGAATAATAAAGAAGCAAGTATTAATGTAGGAAGACAGATTCCAATACCGACAAATAATTTTGGAAGTAGTTTTAACAATAACAATAATAGTGGTAATTTTAGATCTTCTGTTTCATACAGACAGACAGGTGTAAAGCTTCAAGTTAAGCCAAGAATTAATCCAGGTGGTTTGGTTTATTTAGAACTTACACAAGAGGTAAGTGCACCTGGGACACCTGATCCAAATACAAATAATGTACCAATAGATAATAGAGACTTAACAACTGAAGTGGCAATTCAAAGTGGGCAAACCATTGTTATGGGTGGTTTGATTAGTGAAAATAATTCTAAAGGATATGCAGGTGTGCCAGTTTTAGGAAAAGTACCTTTGTTAGGTAAGTTATTTAGTCAAAGAACTAAAAACTCAGATAGAACTGAATTAATTGTTTTGCTAACTCCAACTGTGATAGAAAATCCAGCTCAAGCAAAACAGTTAACAAAAGAATATGCGAACCAATTTAAAGGTTTGAAACCTCTAAAAGTAAAAGACAAAGAAGAAGAATGAAAAAATTAATTATGAAAAAAATAAAAATCATATCAACATTGGCATTGATATCATCATTGGCAGCTTGTGTAGATCAAGAAAAAAACAAATTAGATAATCGGGTATTAGACTATTGGAATTTTAAAATAAATAAAGACTATGAGTCAGCTTATGATTTTCTTAGTCCTGGTTGGAAAAGTACTGAAAATAAAGAAGCTTTTGCTCGAAGAATGAAAAACTCTACTATTGATTGGAAGAGTGCAAAAATTTTAACAAAAGAATGTAGCGAAACCTATTTATGCGATGTTTCTTTACAGATTGAATATGAGTACATGTTTAAAGAAGCAATAGGAAACAAAATACTCATGCCAACATCTTTGAAAGAAAACTGGTTAATGCAAGATAATGTTTGGTATAACGTTCCTGTAAAGAAAAGAATTAAGTCGAGAAATTAGTTTTGTAATTGATTGTTATGGAAGTTTTGAAGATTCTAATGTTTAACTGATCTGGTCACTAAAAGAATACAAAAGTAGCCAAAATAACCAATAAAGCTTGCTAAGACTTCCATGAAAAAACAAAAACATACAAAACTGAAACAAAATAAAAATTTTCTTGCGCTTTATAATTTAATCGCATACAATTGGCGTCAGCTATATTAGAATAAGTGTTCTATACAACAATTAAGAATCTTATTTATAGCCCTGTATTTATTATAATATTTTAGGAGTTCTAAAAAATGAAAAGAAATAATTTAACAACTGCTGTTGTCGCAGGTATTGCTGGTGTTGCCGGTATTGCTAGCGTTTCAAATGCAGTAAACTTAAATTCAGACGGTGTTGGTCAGGTATTAGTATATCCTTACTACACAGTAAATAACGGTTTAAACACTTTAATCTCTGTAGTGAATACTACTGATGAAACTAAAGCTGTTAAAGTACGTTTCCTAGAGGGTAAAAACTCTCGTGAGTGTTTAGATTTTAACGTATATATGTCTCCATATGACGTTTGGACTGCTGGTCTAGTTCCAGCTGTTGCTACTGCACCATTCTCTGGACCATATGCTGGTGATGACACAGTTAAAATTATCACTTTTGATAACACTTGTGTATTCCCAACTGCTATTAAAACATCTGGTTATGAGTTCTTACCATGGGGTTTTGATCCACAAGGTAACGGTAGCTTAGGTGATGGATATGACCGCGGTGGTCAAGATCTAGCACGTTGTACAGAAGGTCACTTCGAAATGATCGAAATGGGTGTTTTAGAAAACTCAGGTGATATCAACTCTGTAAGACACAATGCAGCAGGCGTTCCAAATTGTGGCGCTATCTCAAGTAATTGGGCTGTAGGTGGAAAGTGGAATCTAGATAATAACGCTGATATTGGCGCACCTACTGGTGGATTATTTGGTTCAGCTTCTTTAATTGATGTTGAAAGAGGTGTTGACGTAGCTTATAACGCTGATGCGATTCAAGCTTATTCAATTAGTGCTAACCAAACAGATCCAGGTAGTGTAACTCCAAGTTTATCTTCTGGTGGTGTTTTCACAAGTAATATATTCAACAACGGTGAAGTTGTTACTGACGTTTGGGAAACTAACTCGGTTCAAGCTGTAAGTGCATTATACATGCATGACAGAGTATATGGTGAGTATGTGTTAACTGATAGTATCGGTGCAAATACTGAGTGGGTAGTAACTTTCCCAACTAAATATGCTTATGTTGATACGTTTAAAAATGATTTTGTTTCATATCCTTATGAGCCATTTACAGAATCTTTCCAAGGCGGCCAAGCTGGTACTGCTTGTGAAGAGTATGGAATTAGTTATTGGGATAGAGAAGAGCAAGTTCCAGGTGTTGAAGTTGGACCTGCATTACCTTCTCCATTACCACCAGGAATCGTAGAAGTTACTCCACAGTTTTGTTGGGAAACTAACGTTCTTGAATTACATGACGGTGAGTTCGATGAGACTTTGGCTTCAGAGATCTTAGGTTCTAACTTGAACACTCATGTTGCTACTCAAGCTACAGCTGGTGATGATCCAGTATTCTTTGATACAGGTTGGATTGCATTGAATTTCACGCAAGGAACTGATGATAACTTCAGAGATGTAACTTATGGTGGTTTACCTGTAACAGGTTTCGCTGTACAGAGATATGTTAATGCATCTGATCCAAGTGGTGCTAAAAACTATGCTGGTCTATTCAAACATAGATATGCTAGAAACATCATCTCTTCATAATTTAATTAATTTAAATTTTGAAAGAAATAGAAAGTGGATGATTTATCATCCACTTTTTTTTTGTTTGTAAAATATCTAAAAAACTGTGTTAGATAAACATTTAATGAATTTAATACCACACAGAAGGTCTAAATCATAAATCTTAATGTTAATAATATTTACATATTAAATATAAGATATGTATGAATAATTATAGAAATTAGTTTTAATAAGTCTTTTATTAATAAAAGTTTAAGTAAATCTTAACAACTAATACTGTATAATGCGAAGCATACAACAAATATGTGTTGGAACAATAATATCGACACTAAGCTACAGTTTAAATAGAGTAAAAAAATGAACTTAAATAAAATATCAAAAATATTAATATTGACTGCTTTTGTATCTCAAGCATCAATTGTTTATAGCCAAGAATTAAAATTAAAATATACAGGAGGCACTGTTACTTTGCCTCTAGATCAGAATAGAAATATGACAATAGACCCTGATTCAGGTGATATAGACATTGCAACATCAAGAACGGCTGAACAAATAGGAAACAGTTTGGCTTTAAGTTGTACAGGAGATGCACCTTTTGTAAATTTAACTAAAGTTATTAATGGAACTGAATCTGCATTAATAAGTTATTCACTCGATAACGATCCTGTTTATTGCGAAAAATCTGGTCAATGGTCAGGATTAATACCTGGTAATCCACTGGTTACTAACTCAAGTGAGACAGTTACAAGAAATGGCAATTATACATTAACTTGCCACAATGCATTTGGTTCAACATTTGATACTGAAGTTGTATCAAATATAGCAGGACCACCTACAGTAAGTATAGATACGACACCTGAAGAAGTAAACAGCGGTGGTTCTGTTACAGTTTCATGGAATATAAATAATTCTCCTACCCAATGTATTAAATCTGGCGATTGGCCAACAAATGGACCATTAGCTGCAGGACAAATTACTAACGGTCCTCATTCAGTCTTTATACAAAATGTTACATCAAACCAAACATATTCGCTTGAATGTACAAATGGAGCAGGAAGTTCAGGATTGCAATCTGCAACTGTTAATATTGCTGGCGGCGCTACATGGCCTTCATGCTCTGGAGCTTCAGCAGCAATTTTAGGGGGTAATGAAGACAGAACAATTCTCGCTCAAGGTTTATCTGCTCCTACTGAATATAATGGTTTATTCTCTGATATTTATAATAATTCTGGTACTGGTGTACCTCAACCTTGGCCTGGATCGATAGGATCTTCAATAAATTTAAATATTGAAAAAAATAAATATGTTGCTGCACAATTTACAACCTCTAATCAAAGTGTAGACGCTCAATTCCTATCACAATTACCAAGTAATAATGAAGGAATACCTCCATCAGGTTATACGGTTTCAATCAGTGAATGTCCAGGTGACTTTAATGTACATTTAAATCAACCAGCTTGTTTAAAAAGTGCAGCTACATTTAGATGGACAACGACCCCTAATCCACCAGGGCCTGCTGGTTTCTTTTGTGAATTAGACCAAAATAAAACCTATTATTTAAATATTGTTCATTCAACGAATGCACAGAATGATAATTATGGTACATCATCTTGTTTAGCACAAACTGCAAATAGTTGTGGACATTTAGCAGCACAAAACTTGGTACAAGTTCGGTAAAAATAATGTTTTTATTCAAATCAAAATTAAAGTTAATGAGCATGTTTCTATACTGCTCATTAGCTGTTTCTAATACTCCTTTATTAACACAAGGAGAAATATCTATCTCATTTGATGATATAGATGGATACTCTTATACTATCCCAACTGAAACACGTTCAGGTTTTTTTTATAGCCCAGAAAGAATAGATTCTACGCTTAAAACAATGTTAACAATGAAACACGTGGTTAATTATGCAAAATCTGAAGATCTATTAGACATTGAAAGAATAAATAAGCACGTAAGTGATTACATATTAGAAAATGAAAAACTTATAAAAAACAATAACCTTACTGATATTGAATTTTTAAAATTAAAAAAATATTTATTTGAAAAAATGTCATATAAATATATGCACCATTATTTTAAAACAAAAGTAACAGATAAAGACGTAATAGATCTTGCGAAAGAAAAATATTTGATTAATAAAGATAATTACTATAATGAAAAAGAATTGCGAGATATGGATTATTTAACATTAAAATTTGATAAAGAAAATAAATCAAATATTCATAATAAAGCAAAAAAAATACTTGAAGAATTAAAGAGTAAAGATTTTAAAACTTTAGAAAATGTATACAAAGATGATACCGATGTGATCTTTGTACCTGCAGTGAAAGATTTTCATTATAATAAAAAATTTAAAGAGTTTTCAGATTATGTTTTTAAACCTCAACAATTAGGCGTTATAGATAATATTTTAGAGATTGAAAATTCTTATGTCATTGTGAAGATTAAAAAAATATTACCTGAAGGATATTTGTCTTTTGATGAAGTTAAACCAATAATATTAAACGCTCTGAAAAAAGAGAAAATTAAGTTAAAATTTGGTAATTTAGTAAGTAAATTAACTCAAGATGAAATTATTGTAAATGAAGATGCAATCATATCTTTAAAGACAAGATATTTACCAAAGAAAAAATAAAAATTGTTTACCTATTTTTTTAAAAGAGAAATAAGAGATAAATATCTAGGAAATTTAACAGGTTTTTCATGGATATTTATACAGCCAATTATCACGTTAATAATATATTGGTTCGTATTTGATCAAATATTTACACAAAGATTCTCTGATGGAGAGCAATCTGTAGGATTTATAGTCTATCTAGCCATAGGATTTTGGCCATGGCTAGCTTTTTCAGAATCAGTGATATCTTCAATTACTGCAGTTTCTGACAAAACTGAATTAATAGGTAAAATCAAAATTGATCTAAAAACGTTAGTTTTTGCGACAATTGTAGCTAAATTTTCATTACACATGATAGGTTATCTTATAGTCCTTTTTGGATTAACAATTTTCTATGAAACTTTAAGTTTTAGCTCAATAATATTTATCATTTTCCCGTTATTTCAAATGTTTCTATTCGCTTTGGCACTTGGCTTCTTATTGTCTTCAATACATATATTTATTAGAGATACATTGCAATTTATGACCACATTTATGACATTATGGTTTTTTACAACACCCATAATATATTCTGTATCAATAATACCAGTAAAATATTTATCAATCATACAAATAAATCCTTTGTATATTCCAATTACTTTTATACACAATGCTATATTGGGTACAGGGGAGCTTATGTGGTTAAATCTAGGGGTTTTAACATTAATTACATTATTGATGTTATTTTTAAGTATAAGGGTATTTAATAAACTATCACCAAATTTTGAAGATTTTAAATAGCTTTAGATGTTATAAAGTTTTTGTTAATTAAATAAAAAAAACACTTCTTTGGTGGAAGTGTTTTATAAGAAAATATTCAATTTTTAGTAATTAAACTAATTCATTTCGTAGTCAGGAAAACGTTTTACTAAAAAGTCAATAAACTCCTCAGCTTCATCTTCCCTTCCAAGTTCTTTTAGTTTATAAATTGTTTCCATAACCTGCTCAGGAGTTCTGTACATGGTATATTTATTTAAATTTTTTGATATTTTCTTTTGTTTCTCTTCTTTAGATAAATGAGCATATTGATCTACATCTTCATCAGGAAGGGCAGGTATATCCGCAGTGGGAGAAAAGTCATATTCTCTCTTTTTCTTAGGTTCGCTGTCTTTAAGTGCGGTTATTTTGGGAACGGTTATCTCTTCAGAATTATCAATTGTAAGATTTTTATAAATTATGGCAGCTATAAATAAGATTACTACTGCTATTATGATAAATAATAAAGGATTGCTTTTTGATTGAGTTGACATAATAAAATATTGTTTAAAAAAAATTAGAGTGTTTTGAAAGTATAATGTTCCCTATTTTAATGAAAAAAATACATATATACTATATTTATCATTATAATTAACAAATACAAAAACAATTATAATAAATTGTCATATCTTATTCAAACTAAAAATATTTCTAAAACATACCCAAACATAATATCAGCTCAAGATAGACTTAAATCTATGTTAGCAATATTAATGAATAAAAAAACTTCAAATGGTAAAGAAGTTTTAACAAATATAAATTTAAAAATTAAAAAAGGGGAATCTCTAGCAATAATAGGGAAAAATGGAGCAGGTAAATCAACGTTACTTAAAATTATATGTGATGTGATAAAACCAACAACAGGTTCAGTAGAGGTTAATGGAAAAATTGGTGCATTGTTAGAGTTAGGATCAGGTTTTCATCCTGAATATACAGGAAGAGAAAATATAAAAATGTCAGCAGCTTTGGCAGGACTATCTAAAAATGAAATAAAAGATAAACTAAATTTAATGATTGATTTTGCTGATATTGGTGAATATATAGACCAACCTGTTAAAAATTATTCATCAGGTATGATAGTCAGACTTGGATTTTCAGTAATAACTATAACTCAACCAGATTTATTAATTACTGATGAAGTATTAGCAGTTGGAGACACAGATTTTCAAAGAAAATGTATATCTTGGATAGATAACTATATGAAAGAAGGAGGTACATTACTTCTAGTTTCTCACAGCACTTATCATGTGCAAAAACTTTGTAAACATGCAATATGGATTGATCAAGGTGAAATAAAAATGTATGGTGACTCATTTATTACATCACAAGAATATCAAAATTATCACGAAAAGATAAATAAGAGTTCAAATAATACAAATCATAAAGAGCATTTATATCAAATTGAAGATTTCAAAATTAAAAACAAAAATAATAAAGAAATTAATGAAATCAATCAAAATGAAGATCTGATTGTATATGTATCAATAAATAATACAAAAGAGAGCATTCCAGGATTATTAATTGAGATAAAAAAAGGAGATTATCCCATTTATACAACAATTTCGAAAAACCATCAAATTAATGATTCAAACTTTAATGATAACTCTAAAGTTTATAAAATTAAGTTTCCTAACATAAATTTACTACCTGCTGTCTATACAATTAAAGTAAATGTTATGGATACAGAATGTTTAAATGTTATGAACCAAAGTGAAAAAACAATTAAAGTACGTTATCAAACTCATGAAATGGGTGTCGCTATATTAAAATCACAATGGAAATAAATAGAAAAATAGATGTTGTAATTCCTGTATATAATGCTTTTGCAGTATTGCAAAACTGTCTAGCAAGCCTAGAATTATACCAAGATGGAATTGAAAATATAATACTCATTGATGATGCTTCAAGTGATAAAAATGTTGTCAATTTAGTTAGATCTTATTCAAAAAAAAATAACTGGAATTTGATTAAACATGATAAAAACCTTGGATTTGTTAAAACGGCAAATGAAGGATTAAAAATAAGTAAAAATAATACAATATTATTAAATTCCGATACCGTTGTATCTGAATATTGGATTCAAGCCTTTAATAAGTTATTAAAAAATAATTCTACAATAGGCACTGCAACTGCATGGTCCAATAACGCTGAAATATGTTCATTTCCGCAATTCTTACAAAACAACAAAATTCCAGAGAATTTAAATCGACTATCTGAAATACTCTATAAAAACTATCAACCTCAGTATCCTGAAATTCCTACTGCAGTAGGTTTTTGTATGTTAATTACAAAACAAGCAAAACAAACAATTGGATATTTTGACGAAA
>JBGCFT010000144.1:0-10149 GCA_045107085.1 Marinicellaceae bacterium
CGCATTTTCATAAACAGGGGAAAACGCCTATATTTTGCCGTTTGAATTCCTGAACCTCCTGGACCACCTGATAAATAAACAATCGGAATATTTTTATTTATGCCTGTCGATGGAAAGCGAACATATTTAATCGGTATCAAACGCGAATCTTTTTTATTGCGGTTTTCAGGCACCATAAATGCCCCTTCATAGGCAATAGTTGATTGGCCATTTTTTGCTTCAAAAGTAATTTCTTTCTCGCCTTTGTAAGTTTTAGAAATGGCCATATTCATACTTGCCAAGAAAGCTAAAATTATATATGACTTTGTTTTCATAACATCACCTCAGTTTTTAATAAAATTTTATTAAAGCACATAAACAAGCAGTATTTCTCGGCTATTCTGTCAGTGGCAGCTAATTTTCTGTTAATGGTATTGGATAATTTTGCCTAAATCTCTATGATAGAGTTCATGAATAAACCCATCACTATTTTAGCACTACTTTTGTTCACAATGATTGCTCACTCTCAATCATTAGATTGGAATCAACCTGTGATTATTTGTCCAGTTCTTTCGACAAATGATAACATTCCAAATTTTAATGAGAGCAATTGTCAGACAACTTCAATTCTTAATATTAATCCTCAAAATCAGCACATATGGATCAAAACTCAATTTAATGTCAGCCCTAAGTTTTTAGAGCAGTCTGAACCATTGGGTCTTTATATTGTTGGAAAGGCCTCAACTGTCGTCTATGTTAATGAACAGCTTATAGGCTCGAATGGAACTCCTGCTTCAACAATAAAGGAAGAAATTGCTGGAAAAATCGACACAGTATTTTATCTGGACAAGAAAATTATTAATAACAAAGATGACAATGAATTAATCATAAGAATGTCTGCTCAAAAAAACCTTATCCATTTATCACACCCAATAAATGGCATTTTTATTGATACATACAACAACCCTACTCATATATTATTAAATCATTATTGGTTTTCGATTCTACCTTTTGGAGCTTTTGTATTGGCTGCCATTTACTTAGGTGTTTTATCTTTCAGGCAAAAACATAAAAAAACCATCCTCTTTTTATCCCTGATGTCGCTGTTTGCCGCATGTCAATTGCTGATTGAAATTATCAGAGGTACTCAGTCCTATTTATACCCTTTTCATGATATAAGGTTAATTCTTATCGTGTTTTTTTCCTATGCTTTTGGAATCTCTTTATATTCACACATAGTGTATAAATTTGTTAAGAAGAAACAGTTGTCTCTTATATTAGCCGTCATGTTGTTAAATTTTATTATTATCTTATTTGTTGAGGCATATGATTTAAAGGCTGCTCTGGCAGTTAACCTACCAGCTTTCTTGGCATTACTCATTTGTCTTTATTCTGCATATCAGAAACAATCGTATGCCCTACTGTTTAGTCTGGCATTGATTATTTTTATCGCTTTATTCGTTATTTCACCATCTGTTTTTCTTGATCGTTATTTTTATTATGTAGTGGCCTGTTTATTGGTATTTTTATTTATTCAACAAGCATTAGACTTATCGAACCAAACAAAAATACACGCAAAAGAAAAAGCAAGGGCTGATCAATTACAATTAATTATCGATCAAAATAATGAAAAAACCAATCCAGCACAATTAAAAATTAAAGGGGCTGGCCAACTAACATTAATTGCTTTAGATGACATTGCCTATTGTAAAGGAGCCGGTGACTATGTTGAAATTTTTAAAACCGATAATAATTCAATCTTGTACAACGGCACATTAAAAGAATTGGAGATGTCTTTACCGGTTATATTTTTAAAAGTTCACAGATCATATATCGTCAATACCACAAAAATCATTTCACTAGACAGAAATACTTCAGGAACAGGTCAACTGAATTTAGACAATGGTCAATATATCCCCGTATCAAGGAGAATTATGCCAAAAGTGCGTGAGTCATTGGGTTAGGAAAATCGAATAACAGACATACAGATTTCGATACTTAGTGGCAACGAATTCAACCACATGAATAACAACAGTCCTTTTCATGTAGCTGGATCTTAACATTACCCATCAGATCTTTTTGTTTTATAAAACTTTTATCTGCAAATTGAATGCCTGAATACGATTTCACAAATCGACCCGCAAGAATTTCGCCTTGGGCTTCTAATCTTGTGAGTTCGTAAACACAATCGTACCATTTTAATGGCAGTTGCTCTTTGTCAAATAGGGCTTTAAATAAGATACCGTAACGATTCAATAATATTTTTACAATGGTTTTATTATCTGTTTTTTCAACTTTAGGAGCCACACTCCATCTTCCCATCATATCTAAGTAGCTGGTTTTGCTGTTGGATTTTTTTATGTAACGACCGCGTTGTGCAGGTGACATCGAAAATAAACGCAAAGCACTGGCACCGTCACAATAAATTACACCCAATTTTACCAAGTGAATTAAGGTGTTTTCTATTTCTAATAACATACAATCAAGCTGTTTTTGCATATCACTGGCATACATTGCGCCATTATCTCCAATCAGTTCGATTATTTTTTGGCCTTGATGTGTCAATTGTTCTGGCAGATAATCGATTGTTGCAAATAGCTCTACATTATTTCTTTGAATAAAAGTAATCGGCGTATTTTTAATCGTTGCAATGCCATTGGTGCTGATTTGAGTATTTGGCGTGATGCGTTTGAATATAAATTGTCCGCTATAACACAATTGATCTAACATGTAGGATTGATAGTTTTTTACTCGTGGTTTGAGCAAGTGTTCTTCCCAAATTGATGCGGGTGCAGAAAATCCTTCGAGTAATTTCAACACCTCTATTAAACCATCCATGCTTTCATGCTGACTAAAATGTTTATTTAATAGCTTTTGTTGATAGGTTTGTGGCGAAATCAGTTGATGAGAATTACGTTTTTTATAATGCGTTTGCTTTCTGATTCGAGCCAAAATGTGACGTTCGCACCAATATTCTTTTTTATCTTCACCAATAATTTTAAAGACTTTGCCTTGATTTTCGAGCAGCATCAAGGCTTGCAGTAAACTACTGGCTGAAACACATAAGATATCTTTTAATAATTCAAAAGACGTAAAACCAAGCGTTTCGAGCTTCATAAAGGTGAGTTTGGCTAGGTTTATTGTGTAATTATCATCTGGCTTTTTATAGATGCATTCGATCAGGTCTTTGTTTTCTGAAGAGAACCAAATATTTCTTAAACCTTTCTTCTGTGCAATAACTGATACCTTTTTTTGTTTCTTCAATTCTGGCAACCATTGAGCCGCCTCGCCTATTTCATCTTCTGTTAAAAATCCAGCAAAAAATATCGCTTCGTGCAATTCATCCGCATCACGTTTAAAAGGATTAACGTTTGTATTAATCGATTTAATTATGTTTTTATCCAAGTTTTGTGATGGAAATGATTCTAAAGTATCACTTAATTCTTTTGTTTGCAACGCCCTGGTACGACGCTCTTCAGCGGGTGCATCATCCAAAAAGGCAAAATTTCGTGCATTAATAATCGCCAACGATGCTGGTGATGGTGTATTGGCATCCACACAAGTCACTTTGACTTTATTGTCTTTAATGTCTCGTAATAATTGTGCTAAGCCATCAATGTCCATTAGTACACGAATACAATCATGCACGGCTTGATGAACCAATGGGTGATCAGGAATTTCTCTATCGCCACCTAAATTTTCAGGACAAGCTATTTGATCTGGAAACAATTGGGCAATCAGATCTTCAGCGTTGTTTCTTTGAAACTGCGCTGGCACACGCTTGCCACCATTTCTTCTACGAATGGCCAGTGCTACAGTGGCATTCCAACGCCATTGGGTTTCAAACATCGGTCTATCCAATAAAGCTTGAATCAAAGTGTATTCCACTGTTTCTGGATTGAGATAATTAATAACAGTGGTTAAATCAAAACTGTGGCTTTCACTTAAAGACAGTATTAAAGAATTTTCATCGGCGGCGGCTTGAAGTTCAAAATTAAAATTGGTACAAAACTTTTTGCGTAAGGCCAACCCCCAAGCTCGATTTAATCGTGAACCAAACAAGGAATGGATGACCAAGTGCATGTCATTATTTTCATCAAAAAACCGTTCAACCACTATGTGTTTTTGACTGGGTATAACACCCAATACTTTATTCGATTTCGCTACGTAGTTCATCAGTTGTTCTGCAGCCATATCAGAGATTTTGTATTTACTTGATACATGTTCTTCTTGCGATAAATCTACAGTTAAATCTGAAACCGCTTTACTGAGTTCATCAGATCGCCACATGGTCACTCCAAACCAAAATGGTACATTCGGTGGTTGGCCTTGTGCATCCTCAACGAAAACAACACCTTTCCTTGTTTCTACTTTAAGTATTCTATATGAATGATTGCCCAAGATAAAAATATCACCAGGTATGCTATCAAATGAAAAATCTTCATTCAAGGTTCCTATTTTTATGTCTTCTGGCAATAAACGCACATCATAATCAAATTGATCTGGAATGGTTCCACCATTTGTTATGGCAGTTAATCGGGCCACTTTGCGTGGTCTTAACTGGTCTGTGACTTTATCGTGAAATATCATCGCTGTTTGACGTTGTCTATTACCGCCATAACCATGAGCCAACATATCAATGACTTGATTGAATTCTTTTTCACTCAAGTTTTGATAAATATAATTGTCGGTTAACAAATGAAACAACTGTTTTCTGTCCCAATCTTGCATGGCTATTTCAGCAACGATTTGTTGCGATAACACATCCATGGGCTTAACAGGAAACAAAGTGCTGTCTAACTGTTCATTGGTTATGGCATATTTCAATGCTGTTAACTCCAATAAATCATCGATGGTTGTGGCAAAGAGTAAGCCTTTTGGCGTTTTATCCAATGAGTGACCTGATCGCCCTACTCTTTGTAAAAAGGCTTGAATATTGCCGGGTGTTCCTATTTGACACACACAGTCTATGTCTCCAATGTCAATGCCCAGTTCTAAGGAAGCTGTGGCTACCAAAGCTTTTAAGTTTCCTGCTTTTAAATCTTGTTCTGCTTTTAAACGGTGCTCTTTGGCCAATGACCCATGATGCGATGTGATGAACTCATCGCCAATTATTTCAGCTAAGTTTTTAGCCACGCGTTCTGACAATCGGCGATTATTGACAAATATTAATGTGGTCGTATGTGAATTAATGACTTGTTTAAGTCGTTTATACACCTCAGACCATTGCTCATTAGACATAATCGCATTCAAAGGTGATTCAGGAATTTCAATTGATAAATCCAGTTCACGCTTATGTCCCAAGTTAACAATGGCGGAATTTTCTTTATGCAAAACAAAGTCTCGCATTTTTTCAATCGGCTTTTGTGTGGCCGATATGGCAATGCGTTGCGGTCTTTGCACACACAAAGCTTCTAATCGCTGCAAGGACAAACTTAAGTGCGCACCCCTTTTTGAGTTCGCCACCGCATGGATTTCATCAATAATCACCGTTTTAATAGAACCCAAAATCGTTCGCCCTGAATGTGCTGTTAAAAGCGTATAAAGAGATTCGGGTGTTGTGACCAATATATGAGGTGGTTTTTTGCGAATCTTATTGCGTTCATTAGGCGTGGTATCGCCTGTCCAAGTCGCTGCTCGAATATTTTTATTCCCAAACAATTGATTTAATTGTGCTAGCGGTTTTTCTAAATTAATTTTGACATCATTAGATAAAGCTTTTAATGGTGAAATATACAAAACCGATAATAATTTGTTATCTTGCTCACTAAACAAGGTATTCAAAGCATACAAAAATGCTGCTAAAGTTTTACCAGAACCTGTTGGCGATGAAATTAAAACATCCTGATTTTCACTGATGGCTTTCCAAGCTTGGATTTGAACTGCTGTTGGCTTGTTAAAAGCTCCAACAAACCAGTCACAGACCAATGAGTGAAATATATCGTTCCAAGGATTTTCTGGTTTCATGTCCTTAATTTCCCCAATCACATTGAAATCCAATCTGATGATGATTGTTTTTCTTACAACTTTTGAAATCTCTCATCAGTTCAACCAAGTAATAGAGATATTTTTTTCGAGATTGATTTATAAATTTCTGATTTTTTTTAATTGGATTTACAAACATTTTTTTAAGGTAGCCGAAGATCTTGTTTCAATTGTTAATAATGACAAAACTTATATAAAAGAATATGAGACTTTAACGCTATTGGAACACAACAGAAAAGACACACCGACTGAACCTTTACAGCAATAACGTTTTATGCATTTCTCATTCCCTTAAAATTTTCCATGCATTATCCAAAACACATTCATCTCTTTAATTTTATCAGATTAAGGCAGTTTTTTATGCTTAATTTGGTTGTTTTTCTGCATAACAAAGACTTTTGTAGTCGTCTAAAAAGATCTCTTTCTGAATCAACTCCCATGTATTCTGAGGTAATATTCAAAGCAATTAATTCAATACCACTCAGTTTTGGTGTTCTAATTTGAATTAAAAAGTTATTTTGTGGTTTAACTTGATGCAATGCCTCTAATATTTTGGCATAATTCTTTTCTAAGTTACTCATGTTGTTGTCTTTTTTTGACTTCAAAAACCTTAAATAAACACGGCTTTTGCCCATGACTCACTTATTTTTTTGAACTTTTTATCTTGACCCACGAATCAAGCACAAGTCTCGGATATAATACCCATAAACAAAAAAACAAATTATATGAATTTTACTCTGCAAGATTTTTTACATCAATCCATCCCAATAACTCAAGATATGGGATTAATGGTCGATAATGTATCAGGAAACACACTAAAAGTCAGAGCGCCATTGTCCAACAATATCAATGACAAAGGCAGTGTCTTTGGAGGCAGTAGTTCGGCTTTAATGATTATTGCTGCTTGGTCTTTGATTAAAATAAAATGCGATGAAAATAATATTGATGCTGACATTGTGATACACAAAAATGAGACCATTTGGCAAAGGGCTTTGTATGCTGACTTAATTATAGAAGCACAGTTAAAGCAAGAATATAATTTCAAACAAATTAAAAAAACAATTGAAGATAAGCGGCATCAAAGAATAGATTGTTTGATAGATTTAAAAGACAAAGATGATACTATTTTTAGTACTATGATGGCTAAATATGTCATAATTCCAAAATAATACAAGAAACTGGAGCCTGACTCATGAACAAACCCATTGCAACTTTTATACTGGCCATAATATTTCTGATTTCATGTGGCGAGGATTCTAAAAAGAAAAGAGGCTTGGATGACACTTTGTTTAAGTATGCTGCATCGATTAGGTGGTCTAATTATGATGGGGCGATTAGGTTTTTAAAACCAGGAGTCAAAGAGATTGTTCCCAGCAGTTTTGAATTGGAGCATTTAAAACAATTTAAAGTCAGCAGTTATTCAGAATCACCCATTACTCCAGGTCCCAATATCAACTCAATCAGCCAAACGGTTACTATCCAATTGTATAATATTCACAACAATCAAGTGCGCACCATCATTGATAATCAAACTTGGGAATACAATGAAGAATGGCAACAATGGTTGTTAACTTCTGGCATACCTAAGATCAAATAAGCATGGGCACTATATTGATTGAACAAATTCAGGTTGACTGTATTATTGGTGTTTATGATTCAGAACGCACCACTAAGCAACCGTTATTCATTGATATAGAAATTAACTATGACAGCTCAAAAGCCTGTCAATCTGATAATCTTAAATATGCCATTGATTATTTTGATATCACACAGGATATTCATGATTTTGTTAGTCAAACACAATATCAATTGATTGAAGCTTTGGCATCATCGATAGCGGACAGAATTTTATTGAATAATTGCATAGAAAACACCACCATCAGTATTTCAAAACCCGAAGCATTGGATAAAGCAAAGACAGTGAAGTTTAGTTTATTGAGAGAGAGAGAATAGATGATGACAGTTGGATGAGCTCTATTTTTATCCTCAATTATCAAAGAATTGCAAAAAATATTGTATGAACTATTTGACTTAAATCGTCTCAGTGCTATAGTATTCGACTATGTCACATATCACTCAAAAACTCAAAGTATTGATCATTGCAAGTCTATTGGCTTCAGGTTTCGCATTAGCAGAAGATTGCCCAACTGATGCAGAAAAAGACGTGGTCAATGTTAAACCTACGACAATGACCAGCCAAAAACCAATCAAGTCGAGTGCTTCTAAAAACAATCTACTTAAAAACAGTAAAAACACAAAATTTAACTCGGGTTATTTTGATGTGTTAAAACTTTTAATTCCTGCTGGTTTAAGATAAATAAGTTTTTATATACACTTATTAATCCATTATTAACTCGATAACTTTTACTTATTAACTTTATCAATTCGTCAATTTGATAAAATTATTTTCAGATTTAAGATTAAGCAATTATTTTGGACAAGGATCATAGGCTGCCCCAGCTGGAGCATAAGAGCATCCCCATTGTAACGAAGATCCTGAGTTTCCAGTGGGTGTTGGAGTCCACGTTAAGACACCTGCATCAACATCTGTGTTAGCCCTGCCATTTGAACCAGCTGCACAATTATATCGCACAACAATCACACCATCAGTCACTGTCACACTATTAACACACAAGCCTATGTTATCTGCTGCTGGTATGTGTCCAGTACTGTTGTCAATGCCTGTTAAGGTATCTAATTCTGCAAAGGCGACTGTAACGGCAGTTTTATAGCTGGCAGCCATGGCATTGCCTTCATTGGCTAGGGTACGTTTAGTATAATCTTGATAAGCCGGTATGGCATATGCCATCAAGATGCCAATGATGGCTATCACAATCATTAATTCGATAAGGGTAAACCCTTTGTGTTTGTTTGTATATTTCATTTTGATTCGCTCTGTTTTAAGGTTAAAGAACAAAAATCTTTGTTTGCTTTTTACTTTCTGTATCACTAGCGTAACCAAAAAAATATTTTGCCTCAATAAATATGCTGAAGAACCCTAGGTTATCCGGTTAAAACAAGTAAAAACAATCATTACATCACACTAATGAATTAACATAAATAATCAATGACAATTATTGTCATTGAAAAGTACAGAGTTATCGCAATGCAGTTTAAGTTTTGAGTGTTTTGGTGAGGCCATTAAATTCAATGAAATGTCCATTAAAGTCCGATAGGAATGGGTTTGCATTAACTTATGTTTTTTTATTAAGAGAATAAAAAACTGTTGTTATTTGAGAAGAATTTTTAAAAATATCAGATTTTTTTAAAAGATGATATGCCTTGAAGGGTTGAAGATAAGTTTTTTCTATAAAAACAAAAAAACCCGTCAAGAATATAATCCTAACGGGTTTAACTAACTCAAGGTTAGGTACAGTACTAAGTATTACTTAGGACAAGGATCGTAAGCAGCACCTGCTGGAGTGTATCCACATGTCCATTGTAAAGAAGCACCACTTGTGGCACCAGGAGCTGGAGTCCATGTTAGTGTTCCACCGTCAACGTCAGTATTAGCACGACCGTAAGAACCAGCTGCACAATCATAAGTGACAGTAATTATGCCAGCAGCCACAGCTATGTTATTGACACATTGGCCTATGGCATCAGCAGCAGCGATACCATTTGTCGCATTATCAAGACCTGTTAAAGTTTCAGTTTCTGCATAAGCTGTACTCACAGCCAATTTGTAACCAGCAGCCATGGCATTACCTTCATTTGCCAATGTACGTTTTGTGTAATCTTGGTAAGCAGGAATAGCATAAGCCATTAAAATACCGATGATTGCAATTACGATCATTAGTTCGATTAGAGTAAAACCCGTTTGTTTTTGATTTTTCATTTCTTATTACCTCATTATTAATTATATAAATTTATTTAAGAAGGGGGTCAGAATTTAATTATCTTGAAAACCTTCTCATATTCCTTTGACTCTATAGTAGGTGTTTCATCATTAAACAACAACATAATATTTTAAATAGACCAGTATAATATTAAATATTTATTAACAAAAACCAAAGTGTTAACTCGGTCACAATATAACGCATGACAAATGACAATTATTGTCAGCAAAACATCTTAAATGCATCGATATCATGATAGACTTGCGTTTAATTTCAAAATCAGATTCAAATTGAGTACGCACAATCATAACAATCACATTATTCTCATTGGCCCAATGGGTGCAGG
>JBGCFT010000145.1:0-18776 GCA_045107085.1 Marinicellaceae bacterium
CCACCAAATGGAAAGCTTGGTGGCAGAATGAGTAATTCATAAGTATCCCATACATAGTCTCCGTATAATTTTTCTCCGGCTTGAATCATTTTTTCAGTGTCTTCAAACTCATAAGCTGCGGCATCTAATATTGAAGGTTCAGCCCAGACTCCGCTTCTGTGACTAATTGCTTTGTATTCAAGATTTCCAACTCCTATGGCAATTAAATAGGAAGGAATAGCTTGCGGCATGTCAAAATGGTAAACGCCAGCGCCTTTCTTGATTTTTGGGTCATTATAAGCACTCATCACTGGTCTAAGATTGCGATTGAGTTTCACTGTAGCAGAATAGGTATGTCTTACTTGAGGTGAATCTTGCAAGGGTATCCAACTACGTGCATGTATGGCTTGAGATTGTGAATACAAAAAAGGGTGTTTCTTATCGCTTGTTTGTTCTGGCTTTAACCACTGAAGTCCAGTAGCTTGTGGAGAGGTCTTGTAGTGCACCACAATTTTCTCTGTTTCTATTGTTGGTAAGTCAATAATAATCGCTTGTCCAAGAGCTTTGTGGGTTTGACCAATCTTCCAGTTCAATGGTTTGTTAATGCCCTTTGAATTGACTGAATGAACCTCTTTTATGGTTAAGTTTCTGCTATCTAATATTATAGTTTTAGCATCATCTTTGAGTTTTTTATAGGTGATTTCATTGCTTCCATTGATGGTGTTGTCATCAAAATTAATATCGAAGAATAGATTAGTATGGGTGATAACGACCTCATCAACATTGGCAAAAGAGTGATAATCTTTGCCAGCAACGATATCAGAAGTGTCTATTTTAATGTATCTATTACAACCAGTAAGGCAGGCTAAAGTTATCAGCCCAAAGAATATAGAATATCTTTTCATATTTGTCTCTATTGATTCATATAATGAATATGTTTAATGGATTGAATTACCAACCGCCGCCACCGCCACCGCCACCGCCGCCGCCTGAAAAGCCACCGCCACTAAATCCTCCACTTGAATTAGAAGAGGGTGGTGTTGAAGCGGAGACGACTGAGCTGGCAAGGCCAGCGCCTAGAGCTGTTGCTGTTGTGGCAAAGTTTGTGTGTGAATAATTGTTGCCGATATACCAGCTTGGTTGATAACTAGTGGAATCCTTTCCTTGAATTTTCATGGTGTTATTAAACTGTTGTGACCATTTGTTTTCAACGCCTAAAGCCAGCGCATAGGGCAAGTATTTTTCAAATAACTCAGGAGTCATTTCGGGTGGGTGCATAATTTCTAATCGGTCTTGCTCTGCCGTTTGTAAATACATTTTAAACCCTTCAATATCGTCCATGAGTTTTCGACCAAAAACAGTTGGTGCTTTGATGAGATGATAGAACACTGCATTAACAGCCACCATAATGAGTACCAATGCAACATAAGCACTGTAGACCTTTTCACTTTGAGAAATAAACACCATTAAAACAATAATGATGGCAATTATTCCGGCAATTAATTTTTGATAGGGTTTTTTAAACATCACCAAACTGGTTGCAGAAAATAAAATAACACCAAAGGATGAAATTAAGAAGGGCAAGGCATGACTTGAAAAATTAAAAAAATGTGCCCAATTGATTAAAACCATTACAAGACTGATACCGACACCGACTATCCATTGCTTGAGATTGTCTTTAAAACAGGCGGCTTTGTGTTCGTTAACGATTCTACTTTTCAGCAATCCATCGGCCGTTTTAATGGTGCTATTATAAGTTTTATCCAATGTAATTGATTTTTTTTGACGAAATATATAGTCATAAATTCTGGCTTCTCCTCTTGATAAATCTGCGTTGCCTTTTTTATTCAATTGGGTAAGTTTGTATTCTTTCTTAGATTTCTGTTCAATACTAATGTATTTTTTTACAGCTAAATTCATTATGGCTACAGAGAAAGATTTGGTATCATAATAGTTATTGGATACGTATTGCATGGCAGCAGGAGAAATATTATTAGGCGGCTTAAATTGTGGAAAAACAGCTCCTTTTGGAGGGTCAATTCCTACTTTTTTCCAAGTTTTATAGAAATAAAGTGGATAGAGCAATAACATGGTAACAGATAAGAGCCAGAAAAAATTATTTTTAATAAAAACCCAAGCAGCCAGAGGTTTGTTTGTAATAAAGCCTTTTGCCCAAGTGGCTTGTACTGTTAATCCTTGTTTTGAGGAAAGAGGGGAAGTGGTTTCAAAGCGAATGTGGTCTTGAAATTTGGAAAACTGATAATTTTTTGCTGTGCTGCCTTGATTGCCAGTCCAAGCATCCTCTGAAATGATATCGTAATTTACCAAATTTGGCATATAAATATCAGTCCTGGCCTTATCAATTGCAAAGTCCCAGTCATTGCCTGTTACATTCCAATAGAGTCCATTATTTTGTTCTAGATCCTTGATTTGTCCCTTTGCAATATATTCAATCACATAAGTATTTCTCCCTTTGCGAACATAATAATCTTTTGAACCCAAATAAACCCTTATGCCATTGATTAAGTTTTCCTTGTGATGGCTCACTTCATCACCGTTAAGTTGGGTACTTATGATAATGATGTCAGAATTTTTGTGTGTAAAAAAAATGCCATAATAGACTGTTGGTGTTGACCTAAAAATACCATGTCTAATTTTATTGTTTTCAACGATGACCTCTATGGTTTCTTTGACTAAGATATCACCATTCTCCATCACATCAATTCGAGAATGAAAGTCAGTGATTTTTTCTCGGGCAGTGACCTCCGAATTTAAAGTCCAAAAAAGCACAAAGAAGATAAACCACTTCATATTAATCAAAATCTACGTTGGGTACTTCCCGGGCAGCGTCATTTTTCTCTAATTCAAAAAACTCAGCTTCATTAAATCCAAATTTTTGAGCTATGAGAACGGCAGGAAATGATTGAATCAGTGTATTGTATTCTCGGACAGCTCCATTGAAATACCTGCGTGCATATTGTATTTCTGTCTCAATGTCTGCTAATTGTTTTTGAAGGTCTCTGAAGTTGGCGTCAGATTTTAAGTCAGGATAAGCTTCTACTTGAACCATTAATCCACTTAAAGCATTGGTGATTAATTGTTCTTGACTTGCTGTTGTATTGTTTGAATTGCCTGAGACATTGCGCAGTTTTGTCACTGCTTCCATAACGCCTTTTTCATGTGCGGCAAATTTTTTGACTGTTTTGACCAAGTTTGGAATTAAATTGTGTCGCCTTTTTAATTGAACATCAATCCCACTCCAACCATCTTCAACATGGTTTCTGCGTTTAACCATGCTATTATATAGCGAAATCAACCAAACAACGACAGCGACAACTGCTCCAATTAAAACCCAAAAGATTAAACTACCGCGCATTTTCTTACCTCAAAATTTATACTGTATAGACCATTAAAGTTTATTTGAATTAGTGTATCACAGATAATATTGTTGCCATAGAAAAAACCATAATTACTGGAATCACCAATGACACCATTGCAATATCCTTATATGACTGCTTGTGTGATAATCCACAGATGGTTAATAACGTTATAACAGCTCCATTGTGAGGCAAACTATCAAACCCTCCGGAGGCCATTGATGCCAATCTGTGCATCCATTCTAATGGAATACCAGCAGATTGTGCCATTTGATTGTAAGTTTCGCCCAATGCTCCCAAAGCAATAGTTAAGCCTCCAGAAGCAGATCCTGTGATTCCAGCTAAAACATTGATAGCTACCACTTCAGAAATAAGTGGATTTCCTGGTGAAATATTAATAACGGCTGCTTTCACTACAGCAAATGCAGCTAAGGAAGCAATGGTCACGCCATAGCCTACTTCAGAGCCAGTATTAAAAGTGGGCAACATAGAACCCACTGCACCTTCAGTCAGAGTCTTATTTAAATCTTTGAATTTTTTAAAATTTAATGCGATAACAGATAAATTAGCAACTAATAAAGCTGCAATCATGGACCATATACCCGTCAATTTACCGACTTCTACTTGACCAAATTTTTCAGTCCCCAGATAAGTTGTGTCCCATTGGGGTATTAAAACCAGAGTAAAAATAAAATTAACTGAAATCACAGCAATAATGGGGATGATCGCTATCCAAATATTAGGTAATCCTGAATCATGGCTGATTACTGGTTCATTACTGTGATTTTTTCCATAACCTAAATCTGCTGATTTTTTGATTCTATAATTGATCCAAAGTATGCCAAGGGCCATAATGATAATACCTGATACAGTCCCAATTATTGGAGCGGCATAGATATTGGTACCAAAATATGATCCTGGTATAATATTGTGAATTTGATTTGTTCCTGGTAGGCAAGTCATGGTGAAAGTAAATGCACCTAAGGCAATGGTTGCAGGAATATAGACTTTCGGCAAATTGGCTTCTTTAAATAAAGCTGCAGCCAATGGATAGACGGCGAATGCCACAACAAAAGCCGAAATGCCACCGTATGTTAATAAACCACAGGCTAAAACTATGGCCAATGCAGAATGTTGTTTGCCTACTAAATTAATAATGGCGATGGCAATAGATTTTGCCGACCCAGAGTCCTGCATCAGTTTACCAAACAGAGCGCCAAGTAAAAATATTGGGAAATACTTGGCAATAAATCCGACAGCACCTTGCATAAATACTTGTGTATAAATTCCCAATATTTGAGAGGACTCTCCAGCAAAGACAACCGCAAACATAGCCATTAGTGGCGCTAAAATAATAACTGATATCCCACGGTAAGCAAAATACATCAGCATAAGCAAAGATAAGACAATCGCAAGAACACCCATAAACAACACTAAAGTAATAAATTGCCACGAATTATACGATATTTATGAGAATAAGATTGATGTTTTCTTAGGTTTTAAATGTTCTTGCATACTCAAGCCATTTGTCTTGCGTATTGAAATTAGAGAGAACATTAGCATCTTTAACATTTGCCCAAAGAATTTGTGAACGCTCCAGTTCTCTGATTGCCATATTGAGCTGAGAGGAGTATGGTTTTTGGATAAGTGACTTACAGAAAGGGCGGCTCAAAACAATGGGATGACCGGATTTATTTTGGTAGACAGGTTTAATCACTTGATATTGACTGTTGATTAGTTTTGATAAAGTGCTTAATTGCGGTAAAGCGTGATCAACATGCATCAATATGGCTTGGTTCCATTGATGCGAAAAGGATAATTTCAAAGTGTTTTGCAAAGTAGAAAAAGAACCATTTTGAGGAGCAGTATTGAGAACAGGAGTGATTGTATTGATTAATTTGCTATTGTTTAAATACTCTTTGTGGTTATAACCCAATCCAACAAAGATTTGACCTATTTCACTGTTTTTAAAGTAATTGATTTGGTGATCAATCCAATATTCTCCATTAACTTGTCGCAGTCCTTTAATGGTTTCAGCACGTTGAGATTGTCCGCCAGCTAAAATAATAACGATAACTTTGTGGTATTGAGAATTCATTAACACGCATCATAAATTGATTTTAACAGCACTGCAATTAATTGAACTGATATATTAATTGAAAAGGCACTCCATTAAGATTAAACTAATTGTGAATTCTTAAAGGTGAGCGGCTTAAACAAATGATTAAACTTAATATTAATAATAAGATACATGAAGTTGATGTTCCTGATGACATGCCTTTATTGTGGGTTTTGCGCGATATTTTAGATATCAAAGGCACTAAATTTGGTTGCGGTAAAGGACTGTGTGGTGCTTGTACTGTTCATCTTGAAGGCCAACCCATTCGATCTTGTTCTTTTCCTGCCAGTGCAGTAAATGGCAAAAAGGTTGTCACCATTGAAGGTTTATCAAAAAATGGGGATCATGCACTGCAAAAAGCATGGACAAAAGTCAATGTTTCTCAGTGTGGTTATTGTCAGCCAGGACAAATCATGTCAGCTGCCGCTTTACTCTCTAATAATAATAAACCATCAGATCAAGACATTGATGATGCCATGAGCGGAAATATCTGTCGATGTGGTACCTATGTAAGAATTAAAGAAGCCATTAAATTGGCTGCAAAAGAGGTATAAATCATGAATAATATTAAACAAAGTCGCAGAAACTTTATAAAAGGCATGGGTTTAGCATCTGGCGCATTAGTCATTGGAATGAACACCACAACAGGACTGGCAAAAATTCTCAGCAGTACAGATGCAGACAAAATTAGTCCAAACATATGGGTCACACTACATAAAAATGGTGAAACACATTTGATTGCTCACCGTTCAGAGATGGGTCAAGGTATACGCACGTCATTGGTAGCAATCATTGCAGATGAAATGGAAGCGGATTTATCACGTGTCGTGATACAACAAGCCACTGGAGATAAAAAATATGGTAATCAAAATACAGATGGTTCCCGTAGTATCAGAAATTTTGGCACAGTATTAAGAAAAGCAGGGGCAACTGTTAAGGAATTGCTCATTCAAGCAGCTGCAGCAGAATGGAATTTACCGATTAATGAGTGTCATGCTGATAACCATTATGTTCATCATAAAGGCAGTAAACAAAAGAAATTCTATGGAGACTTGATAGAGGCAGCTAAAGGGTTGTCTCTAAATGAAGACCCAAAGCTTAAAGATAAATCTGAATTTAAATATATAGGAACTGACTTAGATAACTTAGATAATAATTTATTTGTAACCGGTAAAGCTGTCTACGGAATTGATGCAACTATAGATGATATGGTCTATGCCTCCATTCAAAGAACACCTGTCATTGGTGGCAATGTGAAGTCCTTTGATAAAACTGAAACCATGAAAATCCCTGGTGTATTGAGTGTTGTAGAAATGAAAGGCACACCAGGCGCTCCATTATTTAATCCATTGGCTGGTGTTGCCGTAATTGCCAGTAATACTTGGGCAGCTGAGCAAGGAAAGCTCAAATTAAAGATAGAATGGGAAGAAGGAGAAAATAGCTCTCACAATAGCGACAGTTACAAACAAGAACTGATTGATTCTGTTAAGAAAAAAGGCCAAGCATTCAGGGAGGAAGGTGATTTTTACTCAGTAATGGAAGCCAATAAGACAAAAGAAAATAAAAAGACAGTAGAGGCTTTGTATTATTTGCCCTATTTGTCTCATGCTCCTTTAGAAACACCTGCAGCTTTGGCTTGGGTGCATGATGATAAATGTGAAGTATGGGCTTCAACACAAACTCCGCAAAGAGCACGATCATTAGTTGCTCAAGAATTAGGTATTGATGAAGAAAAAGTCACCATAAATGTCACATTTTTAGGCGCAGCTTTTGGAAGAAAATCTAAACCAGATTATGTAGTAGAGGCAGCCAGATTATCAAAACACTTAAACAAACCTGTCAAGGTCTATTGGAGCAGGGAAGATGATATGAAGCATGGCTATTATCACTCTGTCTCTGCTCAATACCATCAGGCTTCAATTGATGAGAACAATAAAGTTGATGCGTGGTTACACCGTTCTGATTTTCCTCCCATAGGAGCTACTTTTAACCCTGAAGCACGTGGACCTGGTTCTGGAGTTTCTCAAGGAGCGACAACCATACCTTATGATATAAAGAATATTCAAGTCGAAGCTGGAAAGGCGAAAGCTCACTTGCGTATTGGTTGGTTGAGATCAGTTTATAGTATTTTTCATAGTTTCAGTACCAATTGTTTTATGGATGAATTGGCTGCTCATCGTGGAATAGACCCCTTACAAAACCAATTAGAGATGATTGGTGAAGATAGAATATTGCCTTTTGATGAATCGTTTGAGTTCAAAACGGCGCGCTTAAAAAATGTTTTAAAAAGAGCGGCTAAAAATGCAGAATGGGGTAAAAAACTCCCGAAAGGACATGGAATGGGATTGGCTGTCCAATACAGTTTCTATAGTTATATTGCCCAAGTAGTTGAAGTTTCAGTTATTGATAACAAATTAAAGGTCCATAATATTAATACCTGTATTGATTGCGGTTTAGTGGCCAATTTAGATGCGGTTAAAAACCAAATGCAAGGCTCAGGCATATTTGGCTTGTCGCTGGCTTTTTATGGAGAAATAACAGCCAAAGATGGTAAAATTGAACAAAGTAATTTTGATGATTATCCAATGCTCAGAATGAAAGATGCACCAAACATAAACGTTGATGTGGTTTCATCCGATGAACCATCGACAGGAGTTGGGGAACCAGCAGTGCCTCCATTGGCACCTGCTTTATTAAATGCCATATATGCAGCATCTAGAAAACGGATCCGAGAATTGCCATTAAATAAGCATGGATTAGTTTAAAATTTTAGTAATATAAAGCTGATTATTTGTTTGATTTATGTTTTTTATTTCAAAATCTTATAGGATTTATATGCTGTAATTTATATGATTTGTAAATGATAATTTAATAAAACCCTTGAGACGTAAACTAAATGTCTATAGTATAAGTGTATGCATAAATATTCTTTTCTAAACCGTTTTTTTCCTATAGTTCTATTTCTATTAAGTTCCATTGCTTATAGTCAAACTGATTTAATCCCTCAAAAAAAAGTGTTAGTTTTTCCAGTCATTGTAGAACACATCGATAAGAGTTTGTTTGAAGGAGAAAGCAAGCAGATCAAAGAGCAGATCGAAAAACGCAAGGTGACTCTCAATAAATTTATCACTCAACTAGAGCAAGATTTAGAAGAGCAGTTATTGCAAGAACAAAATACACGTCAATTGATCGAATCTGATGATTCTCAAGAAAATTTAGAGCCCATTACTAATAATGTATTAGAAGAAAAGCTCTCTGAAATTATCAATAATCAAAGTGAAATAAGAGATATTATTGGCAGCATTAAAGATGTCAATTATAAGCACATAACGCTCATTCAAGAGTTAGAAAATAAAACTGAAACTAATATATCAATAGAAATAACCCAACCTTATACAATTGAATCAGTTGTTAAACTCAATGATTTTATAGAAAAAATATCAGAACAAATCCAAAGTAAACAGGACCTTATTGATAAAAATGCACAACGTTTTGAAAAACTTAAAAGTGTTTTAAAAGATTTGGTGACCCAGTACTCTGTTCAAATAAATGACAAAAAAGAATCTAAGAGTATCTATACTTCTATCCGAAATATTTACTTGTATCAAGCAGATTATGCCCTACTGAATCTTAAGAATAGGAAGCTTGAAGAAACCTTAAAAATATTATCAGATGAATTAAATAGTAAACAAGAATTATTTCCAACTGTGATTGAAAACATACAAATTACCAAAGGTATGTTAGATGATTTAGATAAGCAAAGAGTTGAATTAACTCAACAATACAATGAGTTAAAGGAAGAACATATTAAGTTAAATAAAGACTTTGATAAAATATCATTCAAAGCTGAACTAGAGTTTGATAATTTGGAAGCGAAGATTATCAACGCAGAAGATCAAGCAACAGTTGATGTCTTACAGTTACAAAAGCAGAACAAATTAGCAAAAATAGAGTACTCCTATTTTATAAAAAATTTGTTACAGCAAGAAGAACTTTCAGCCAGATTAAATGTTGAGGAAGTTGAGTTTAAATTTTCTTGGTTAAAAGCTTTTAACCAAAGAAAATCTAATCAGCAAGATTTTAAAGATTTAATAAAAAATTGGCAAAATAAGATAACTGAATTGACCGTGGTTCAAGATGATAACACCCAGCTATTAGAATCACTCAATCGTTCTATATTTGAAATAGGAAGACAGCAAACACAAGTTCAAGACAATGAAAATACCGATAAAGCTTTTCTCAAACATAAAAAATCACTGATCAAACAATTGGATAAAAACCTTGAAACTACTCAAAGATTATCTTTGGTATTGAATGAAAACCTTGAGAAAATAACTCAAATGAGCAGTAAAAATACCAGAATTATCGGAGTGCTGTCGCAACAATTGAATAAGCTTGAGCAAATAGGTCAATGGTTTGATGATAAGTTTACTAATCAATTACAAAATGCTGAAAAAGTACTCTATTATCCTATAGCTTCATTTGGTGATAAACCTTTTACCATTCTATCAGCATTGAAAGTCATCTTATATTTGATACTGGGGTTTTTAATTCTTAAATATTTTAGAAAATGGTTTACAAATTTTTTAACCAAAAGAACCAGATTGTCAGAAGGTGCTTCTCATTCAATTTCAACCTTGATTTATTATTTTGGCGTATTTTTAGTCTTTCTTTCCGCATTATCTGCCGCAGGTTTCAATCTAAGTCAAATGATAATTGTATTTGGCGCTTTAGGTGTAGGTATTGGATTTGGACTTCAAAATATAGCTAATAATTTTATTAGTGGCATGATTCTATTAATTGATAGAACTTTAACGGTTGGAGATTCAATTTCCTTAAGCGATGGAACCAATGGTAAAGTAGCAAAGTTGGCCATGCGTTATACAGTTATCAGAACCAATGGTGGTTTTGATATTATTGTACCCAATTCTGAGCTTATAGCTAACCGTGTTACATCACTAACTTTCGATGACAACTATTTAAGACTTGAAATACCCTTTGGTGTATCCTATGACTCTGATCCCGAGCAAGTCAGAGAGTTAACCTTAGAAGTAGTGAATAATGTTAAGCATACAATCAATAGGGAGTCACAAACCTCTGCTGTGCTGTTCAAAGGATTTGGAGACAATTCTTTAGATTTTGTATTACGAGTATGGGTATTTATATATGACCGATATCGCCCTTATGCCATTAAAAGTGATTATTACTATAAACTATTTAAAGCCTTCAAAGAAGCAGGCATTGAGATTCCATATCCACAAAGAGATTTACATATTCGCGGTGTTGATAAACAAACAATTGAAGCTTTCCAAGATAAAGATCGCTCAACGACACGTGTAGATAATAGTTCTGATTAAATTTTTAAAGAGAGAAAAGATAATGAATCAACTTAAAAACATACCCATATGGTTTTACATTGCCGCTATTTTGGCCATTTTATGGAATGCATTAGGGGTTTTGGCTTATCTGAACATGGCTTTTATGTCCACAGAGGATTTTATGCAATTGCCTGAAACTCAAAGGACGATGGAGTTGGCTATGCCCCAGTGGGCAAAAGCAGCTTTTGCCATTGCAGTTTTTGCCGGATTTATTGGCAGTGTATTGTTGGCGCTGAAAAAATCTATAGCATTTTTTGCCTTAATACTTTCGTTTGTTGCTGTTTTAGTTCAACAATACAATTTTATTTACTTAATGAGTGGTTTTGATTTTATCGATGCAGCAACCAAAGGCATGACGATTTCAATTAGTGTGGTTGCAGCTTTATTAGTTTGGTTAGCTTACTTTGCTCAATCAAAAAATTGGATCAAATAGTTTATGGCGGCTGAGATAAATTTAACTCAACACATATTGGCTTATGCACAAGGTGAGAAAATTGAATTAAGTATCATCATTGATACTTTATATGTTCAGTTGTGTGATATGGCCAACTTACAATTAAATAAACTCAATCCAGAGTCGATTTCTTCTAATGAACTTGTTCATGAAGTCTATCTTAAATTTTCAAAGTCACTATCGGTTAATGCCAAAGGACGAATGCACTTTTTAGCCATTGCTGCAACAGCCATGCGACAATTAATAATAGACCAACTCAAAGGCATGAACAGAGATAAAAGAGGCGGCCAGATGTTTGCAACGACATTAACGGATAAAAAATTGCCTATTGATGACAATGCGATCGAAATTTTAGCAGTCAATCAAGCCATAGCCAAGTTAAAAACTTTAGAACCAAAGCTAGCCTCTACTGTAGAGTGCCGTTACTTTGCTGGATATTCGGAACAAGAAACAGCAGATGCCCTGGGTGTTAATGTCAGGACGATTAGAAGATACTGGAAACGAGCAAAACAGTGGTTAAAGCTCGAGCTCATGACTCAATGATTAACTATTTTCTATAATATTAATTATGTGATGTGTTGCCCACTAAAAAAATGATTACCATAATCCCAGCCATGGCATTTAATAACCATACAACAAACTAACTATATATAAAACAGGCATGAGAGCTTAAAAATAATGGAATAGGATTATTATGTATTATAATGATAACCTCAACTTCTAAAACTTTATGAACAAGAATGGATAAAGCTCAATTTCAAGAATTAGTCAAAAAAGCATTGATGCTGGAAACAAAAAGTCGCACTGCTTTTCTAGATGATATTGAAGATGAGGAAGTAAAGGATAAACTGGCTTATATCTTAAAGGATGACACAGCATCGACTGATTTTGTTATTAATACTTCAGTAGGCAATCATGCCTTGTCATTGAACCAAGTCAGTGATTTTAAAGCTGGAGACAAATTAAAACAATTTACGGTTATTAAGCTCATCGCAAAAGGTGGTATGGGTTGTGTATATTTGGCTTATGATGAAAAATTAAAAAGAAATGTGGCATTAAAAACAATTCGTTCAGAATTTATAAATAGCCAAGCCAGCCAAAATAGATTCAAACGCGAAGCTCAGATTTTATCTAAAATAAATCACCCTTCAATCTGTCAAATTTATGAATATATTGATTATGAGGATGGAGATCTTTTGGTGCTTGAACTTGTAAGAGGACAGACTCTTCTTAATGTCACATTATCCAAAGAACAAAAACTTGATATTTTCATTCAGATTGTGTCGGCTTTAGAAGCAGCGCATGAACAGGGAGTTGTTCACAGAGATTTGAAACCAGATAATATTATGGTGACTGACTCAGGGAGTGTAAAAGTACTTGATTTTGGTATTGCAAAATCATTTATAAATATAAATGAAAAGTTAAATTATGATAATAAAAAAGAAATTCCTGATCCAAATATAAATTTAACTAAAGCTGGTTCATTGATGGGAACGCTTATTTATATGAGCCCAGAACAAGCTGACATTAAAGAAGTAACTAAATCTAGTGATATCTATTCTTTTGCCATAATCATGCAAGAAATGTTAACAGGTAAGTTGCCTTATGATATATCAGATACACAAGATTTATTGCAACAAGTGATTAAGGCAAAAGCACATCATTCAAATTCACTGCCAAGTGAATATGAGTCAACTTTTAAAGCAATGACACACATTAATCCAGATAAGCGTCCTAATGCCAATGAATTGCTTGTAGAACTGCAGAAAATAAAAGAAATACCAAAAACTTTAAAGAGAAAACGCAAGAACATATTTTTAGGCACTATTGGTATTGTGTTAATTATTTTGATTTTATACCAATGGCAAGGTTTCGATAACAAAAACAAGAAAACAGCTTTTATTAATAAAATTCAAGATAAAATATCTGATGTATCTGAAACAATACAAAAAATTTATACTCTTCCTCTACACGATTTAACTCAAAATAATATTAAGTTGGAATCAAGTATTGATGATATCGAAGTAATGGTGAATTCTTCTACGTATTTAACAAATGATGAAAAAAGTTTTTATTTAGGTAAATTATATTTAAAAAGTAATAAAAATGATGAAGCATTTATCCATTTAAATAAAGCATGGAATAATGGAATAAGAACCAAAGAAATAGCAAAAGCATTAACTCATGCATACAGCTATAAATATTATACGGAGATTCGAGCTCACCAACACAACCCTTCTTTCCACAAGACAGAAGAATCTATTAATCTAAAGAATAAATATTTAAAACCTGCTGAATTATTTCTTGAAATAAGTCAGGAGGTGAATACAAATAACATACCTAATGCCTTAATTCTTTGGCATAATAATCACACCCAAGAAGCTATAAAAATGCTGGATGATATCATTGAAAGCAAAGATTGGTTATTTGAAGCTTATTCTCTCAAAGCTTTTTTCTTTACAAAATTGGCCTATCAAATGTCAAGTAATGGTCAAGAACAGGAATCGTTTGATTTATTCAATAAAGCCATAAACACGTATAAAGATGCCAGTATTCGTGGCAGAAGTTATCCCAATGCTTATGGAGGAATTTGTACAGCTGAGTTGTACTTTATAGTTGATTCTAATGAAAGGACTGGTGTTGATGTATCTAATAATTATACCGATGGTGTTACTGCTTGTGAGAATGTGCTTGCACTTAATCCAGAAAAAACATTAGTTTATGAATACCTGTCATCAATTAATTATCAATATGCCAATTCTTTAATTCAAAAAGGAGCTCCTGCAATTAAATATTTAGATGAAGCTTTGAAATGGAACGCAAAATCCTTAGCTACTAATAAATTTTATGACTATTATGATTCGAAAGCTAAAATTAATGCCTTAAAAGCTCAAGTAAGGTTTGAAAATGGAGATAACCCATTAGAGGATGTTGCTCAAACAATCCTTGCGAGTGAAGAATCTATTCAACTCGGAAATGTTAAAAAACATAACTCCTATGCAACTATTCTATTTTCAATGATTATTAAAATAGATTACCTTGCAGGAAGAGGAGAGGATATTTCTGATAGCGTGTATCAATCAAAAGTGTTTTTTGAAAAAGGCATTAATGATAAGTATATAACCATTTATGGTAAGAAACTACTTTATATAAACATGTCCGAAATTAATATTATTTATGCACAAAACCTCATTCTTATGGGTCAAGATCCAAAAGTAATCATTGATGAAACAATTGAAATGATACGAAAACAACAAGAACTAGTTGATGATGAACCCTATGGACATAATATTTTAGCCAGTGCACATTATATATTAGGACAGTTTGATGTAATTGAAGGTAATGATGCCAGTCAAAATCTAAATATCGCTCTAAAGCACAGTGATATCGCCATAGCTATCTTTCAAGATAATGCTCAGTTTTTATCAGTAAAAGCATCAATTTTAAAAGAAATAGAAATAAATAAATATAGACAGAATTCAAATTATTCTCCTAATTTTCAAAAGTCCTTAGAACAGTTCATTTTTACACTGAAAACCAATGAAAAGTCTTCTGATACATTGGTGAAAATTGCTGATTTGTATTTATTAAAATCCATTCATTTTAACAAACAAAAAGACAAAGAGAAGGCAATAATTGAAGGCATAAAATATACTGAAAAAGCTCTTAAAATTAATGAAAATTTTGCAAAAGCATATTATTGTCAAGCTAAGTTATATAAATATGGAATGAAAATTGGAGCTTTTTCAACTTCAGAAAAAACTAAAGTTGATCAATTATTTCAACAAGCCAATTTAATAAACCCATTATTAATTGCCAATTAGAAAGTTGTTTTCTCAAATAGATTCCTGATAATTCACTATTATAATTTAAAAAATTAAATTTAATTGTCCTATTTAGCTTAGAAACATCGTGAACTCAAATAACACCAACTTATTTGAGGAAACCGATGAAAAAATATTTATTAATCTTAATTACATTGTTTGCAAATGCGACTGTTCATTCTATCACACTGGGTGAATACTTTACTTATCAGGGTGAACTTTATGAGGCCAACCAACCTGTTAATGGCAATTATGACCTATCAGTCAACCTCTATGAAACAGAAAATGGAGGCAACAGTTTAGGCGGCGACCTTTCTTTAAACACCGCTATTGTTAATGGGCTATTTACTTTTGAAATTGACATCGGTTCAATTCCCTTTATGGGCGATGAAATATGGTTGCAACTGTCAATTAAACCAGCTGGCAGTGGAACTTATACTGACTTACCTCGACAAAAAATTACCAATTCACCTTATGCCATTCATGCCCAATTTGTTGGGTCCTCAGGTGTGAATTCGGATGCGATACAAACAGGGTCTGTTACTGGAATAAAAATTGCCGATAACACAATCACACAATCTAAAATACAAGATAATTCTGTAGGAACATTAAAAATCATCAATGCTTCAATTACTGAAGCGAAATTAGCTGACAGTGCTGTAACAACAGCAAAATTGGCCGATAATTCTGTTACCTCAAACAAAATAAGTACTGGAGCAGTCACTGCAGTTAAAGTTGCCGCTGATTCAATTGTGTCTGGCAATATTGTAGATGGCACAATAATTAATTCTGATATAGCCCAAAGTACAATCACAACAGTAGAACTGGCCACTGACTCTGTCACTCATTTTGATATTAGATCAAGCGCTGTTAGAACAGAAGAAATTCAGGATGGAACGATTGTGGCCGCAGATATTAATAGTGCATCTGTACAACAAAGAGTCACAGGTGTATGTTCAGCGGGTAGTAGCATACGATCTATTTTAGAAAATGGAACAGTGACCTGTGAAACCGATGATGCAGGAACTATTGGTTGGGGATTGGCTGGTAATGCAGGGACAACACCTGGCTCCAATTTTATAGGCACAACTGATAATAAAGCACTTGAATTCAAAGTAAATAACCAAAAAGAATTCCAAATAGCACCTTTTATTGATGGTTCACTTAAAAGTTCTAATATAACTTTTGGGTTTAATAATAGCATTGATGGAATTAATATAAAAGGGGCAAATTCAATTCTTGGTGGTACAGCAAATGTAATAGGCTCTGGTAGTCATAGTTCGTTAGCAGGTGGAAATTCGAATGTAATTAATGGCAATTTTTCATCAATCATTGGAGGTAGGAGTAATAGTGTAAATGAGTCATTTTCTGTAATATTAGGAGGAGAGGAAAATTCTGTAGGTGGTGTATACTCATTTGCAGCAGGATATAAAGCAGAGGTTAGGCACTCTGGTCTAACAGGTGATAATGATGGAGATGAAAATACATTTATCTGGTCACAAACAGGTGTCACATCTACTGGGCCGAATCAAGTTTTATTCCAAGCAAATGGTGGTTTTGGCATCGGAACGAATGCACCAGCATCGCCGATACACATCAAAGGGCAAGGTGAAACATTTGGTGTTTTAACTGATGAAGTGGTCATGACACTTGAACCTAAAGAGACAACAGATGACGTTTCAATAGTTATTAATAAACTTGATGGAGGAAAAGAATCAGCACTGGCTTTTGCTATAAATAAAGTTCCTGAATTTGATATAAGGACAGTCAGTGGCGGAGCATTAGATTTTAATAGTTATCAAGCTGGTACACCTCAATTTATGATGCGTATTAACAATTCTGGAATTAATAGGATTGATTTCAATACAAACCTAGAGCCACAAACTGATAATGTCTTTGATATTGGATCAAGTAGTTTCCGATTTGCAGCTATGCATGCCACTAACATAAACTCAACCAATCCAGTTAATGTCACTTCAGATAAGCGCTTAAAAGATAATATTAATGAATTGAATTATGGATTATCTGAAATATTAAGTTTAAAACCTGTCAGTTATCGTTTAAAAAATGGAGGAAATGATAAAAAGCATTTAGGTCTAATAGCCCAAGAAGTTGAGATACTTATTCCAGAAATTGTCAACAAAGCCAATGATGAAAATCAAACAAGATCAATGCGTTACGCAGAACTTGTGCCAGTGCTCATCAGAGCCACTCAAGAACAACAATCCTTAATTGATCAACAGCATCAACAGATTTTAGCTTTAGAACAAACGGTTAAATCTCTACTAAATAATCAAACAAAAAAATAGGTGATATATGCAAATTAAAACAATAACAACAGTGTTATGTCTATTGATTAGTTCAATAGGTTTGACAGAAATAAAAAGCTATAAATCTAACCAAAGTAATGATAATTCAAATCGAGGAACAGGGTTTGAAATAAAAAAATTCACTTTATCCTCAGGAGGAGGTGTCATAACGGCTGGAAATTATAATGTAATCAGTTCAATCGGGCAAGTCGATGCAGGGCCAAAATTATCAGGTGGAAACTTTGAGTTTCGTGGAGGGTTTCTTACAGGAAACTCTGGTACTGGTAACCCTGATGTCATATTTGAAAACAGTTTTGAACAATAAAGGAGAGCAACATGAAAATATATAAAATTATTAAAAACAAAGCACAATTATTCGTAGTCTTATTGATGGCAATTGTAAATTTAACGCAAGCACAAACCCCAGTAGGTACTGGATTTAGCTATCAAGGAGAATTATTAGACAATGGGGTTCCTGCCAATGGTAACTATGATATTAGAGTCGAACCATTTTTTGATGAAACTGGAGGTACAGGTGTTATTTTTTCAACAAATACCATTTTAAATGTTCCAGTTACAAATGGATTATTTAATGTTGTCATTGATTTTGGTGACATAATATACGGCAGCAGTAATACAGTCTGGATGGAAATTTCAATGCGAAAAACATCTGATGGAGGAAATTATACTATGCTGAGTCCACGACAAAGAATAAAAGCAGTACCTTATGCTGTTCAATCAGAATATGCTAATCAGGCTAATATAGCTAATACAGCTCAAACATCAGATAGTGCCAGTGATTTATTAATAAATGGATCAAGCACTGGAGATGTATTAGCTTACAATGGAATTAATTGGTCTTGGTCTAAATCCATTAGCGTCAATGGAAATAATGGAGCCTCTATAGGAACTGACTTGGTGCCACCTTCAAATGGGCTTCGAGTCGCTGGAGATTTATCTCAAGATGTAAATAGCATTGGTTTACCCAAATACATGGTGAGTGTAGCCTGTTTAAATGTAGGGAACTCGATTTCTTTTAATGATTTAACAGGTGGCAATGGCACATTAACAGTCGAATCAACCAATACAGATGGATACTGTTTTATTAATTTTCCAGTTTCATTAACAGGAAGATATTATTTAGTATCAGCTCTTAGCAATGATGGGGCTAACACAAGTTGCGCCATTAATAATAACAATTCGAATCAATTACAATGTCAATTTGTCACCCGCAATGGCGCTTATAGTATTGGTTCATTTATGATCATGGTATATTAAATTTAAAGAGCTACTTTTAATTTTAAATAGGGTACAATTGTCATAATCTATATTAACG
>JBGCFT010000146.1:0-2697 GCA_045107085.1 Marinicellaceae bacterium
CCTTACGAGTGGATTGATAAGACAATAGAAATATTAAATTACAAATAACCAGTTGCCAAAAAAGTATAAAACGTTGATAGCTAATTAACCAAACTCAATAAAAATCGAGACTGTAAACTAAACTGTGTAAGTTAGTTTACAGTCTCGAATTATTTGATTGAATTTAATATAGATGCAACCGAAGTGGAATTTCTTCAACAAGGAAAATTTAGTGTTACTCTAACCAATAATGGTCCTGAAACCGCAGGGTCTAAAGCAGATGGCAATACATTTCCTAATAGAGTTAGATTTTCAAGACAAATACTTACCAGTGACAATCGTTTAGATATAGAGTTACAATTAGATGAAAACATTGATCAAAAATGTAGGATGGGATTAATAGTTGGGGAGCCATCTCCTATTAATCCGAATACAAATTTCACATTCATATTATTTTTTTCTGTTCTCGAAGTTAATGAATCTATTATTTGTAAAGGTATTTATGAGGTAGGTTTTATGCAAGGGACAAAAGAATTCGATTGGATGACTAGCAGTCATTTTTTTGACATTGATCCAAATCCAACTAACGATAACATTAGCTTTTCTCTTAGTATTGCACCTAAAAACAAATATTAAACCTTTGGGCAATTATAGTGTTATCAACCCTAATTGTAGTTGGTGCCTTTATTTTTAATGAAGATATCCAATGTTTAAAAAAACATAATACTAATAAGAAAGCTTGAGATTAAAATCGATTCTCAAGTATGATTAACTTCTGATTTTAAAAGAATAATTAAATGCATATTACCAAAGTCACTAGCTTGCAAGATTATAACAATCATGTAATAAAAGATTCTGAAAGTTTAAAAACTTTGAATAGCATTAACTCAAAGATAAACGAAAAAATTAAAACCCACAAACAATTCTTCATTAAAGGGTTTTCATGGACAGCTCAAGCTGAAAGTAAATTTTTAGTAGATTTAAAATTCTCAAATGGAATCGAAGTTAATTTAAGAGATCGTTTAGATTGCAGGATTACAAAATTAAACAACCGCACACGAGGCAGTATTCAAATATGGGAAACACTTTTTAAACCAAAGAGAGATGATAGTATTTATGTGACAGAACAATCTAGCGCTCTTTTTAGCTGGATGAGAAAAAAATATTCCAATTTAACAGGAAGTGAATATATTAATAATAGCACTTTGTATTATAAAACTAAGATAGCGCTAAAATTATTTCCTAAAAAACTCAATCATCAAGATTTAACTCAATTAAGTTTTGATGACAATCAATTTAAGTTTGTTTTGTCTTTTGAATGTTTCGAACATATACCCGATTACAAAAAAGCCATAAAAGAAATTTTTCGTAGTTTAAAACCTAATGGAAAACTTTTATTTACTGTGCCATTTGATATTAATAATCAAAAAAACCTCATCAGAGCTGTCATTAATAATGGCGTTATTGAGCACCTTGTTGAACCTGAGTATCATGGAGACCCTGTTTCAAATAAGGGCTGTTTGAGTTATTGTACTTTTGGTTGGCAGCTATTGGATGATTTACGCAACATTGGCTTTAGTCATTCTTATATTTTGCTTTATTGGTCCCAAAAATACTGCAATCTAGGTAATCAACAAATTATAATTTGTGCTGAAAAATCATAATAAATACAGTGATATCAAATTAATTTAATGTTTCTCATATTTAAGGATGAATAAACTAAACTTCATCCAAATGGGTCATCAATACTTTTTGATGGTTGGGTGAACCATTGTGGGCCGTTTTCAGTCATGTAAAAATGGTCTTCTAATCTGATGCCGAATGCGTTTGGGACACAAATCATGGGTTCGTTGCTAAAACACATGCCAATGTCGAGTAAAGTTTCTTCTGAACCAACTAAATATGGCCATTCATGGATATCTAGGCCTATTCCATGACCTGTTCTATGGGGCAAGCCGGGTAAATTGTAGTCAGGTCCTAAACCCTGTTGGGCGATATAGTCTCTTGCGGCTTGATCAACCTGTGCACATTTTACGCCTAATTTTGCGGCTTCAAAAGCTGCGGCTTGGGCATTTTTTTCAATGTTCCAAATGTGTCTTTGTTGATCATTGGCGTTTCCAAATACATAACTGCGTGTAATGTCTGAAATATAACCTTCTATTTGGCAACCTGTATCTATTAAGACCATGTCATTAATCTCCAAGTTTTTAGGGTTTTTGACGCCATGTGGAAATGCACTGTCTTCTCCAAATAAAACTATACAAAAATAAGAGCCTTGTTCAGCACCCATTTTTTTGTGCGCTTTATGGATAAAATCTTTTACTTCATTAGTGCTTATGCCTCTATACAATATCTGTGCAGCGGCTTTTTGGACGCTTAAAGTGATGTTTTTTGCGTGTTGCATGAGGGCAATTTCACTTTTTGATTTGTGCATGCGGCAACTGGCGGTAATCACTTTTGCATTGATGTAATCAAAACTTGGATTGGCTAAAGCAATGCCATTGGTCATAAAAAATGCTGTAGATTCATCCAGTGCAATTGTTGTCGATTCTAAATTTAATGAAGCTAAAATATGACCAAATAATTGATACGGACTTTCATGCTCTTGCCAAGCTTTGACTTCACCTTTAATCTGCATAAAACCTTTTAAGGTTCCCACCTCAAAATGCGGAGCAATATAAATGATATCGCCTTGTGCTGGAAGTATCGCTCCTACCA
>JBGCFT010000147.1:0-4627 GCA_045107085.1 Marinicellaceae bacterium
ATGTAAAAATAACGCACTTATCAGGCGCAATACATGCCACCAAGATTGATGAATATCATTGGCTAATTCTGATGGGTTTATTGCAAAACATTTGTTGAAATTAAAAAAATCAGGATAGTATGTTGAAAAAACAATCACAAATAATGTCAGCAGCCAAATTAAAATTGACATCAAGGGAAAGTGTAACTGCTTTTTAGTTTTAAATTTTAACATTCATCAATAATATATCATTATACTGCTTTTATTAAAGTTAGTTATTCATTTGCATTATTAATCAAAATTCTAAAATCCGTTAAGAATAAAGACAACTTCCTCTTGTCATTAGACTCAATAAAATCTCTAGGAGAGGCTGAATTAGGCATTTCTAATTTAATTAAAATGTATGTTTCCTCATGTCCAGTTTCAAGGTCTATCTCAATGACATGACTGTTTATTTTAGAAAACTCTACTGCTTCTATTAGCTTATGATCGACATAAACCTCTAAGTTTTGTACATCTAATTTTCCTTCAAACAATAATGGTTTTGCTGTAAGTAAAACAGATATTGACTCTGTTGCTGAATTAACTGGCACTATGACTGCTGCACTTGACCCTAACCACCTTGTATGGTTATCAATATTGTACCAATCACCTGAAGCTATTTTATCGAAGTTATCTTTAAACGCATCTATTACATCTAGAGATTCATTGGCTGTTTGATGTAAATGATTTAATCTTTTTTCAATTGTCGCTGCTTCATTGATTGGAATTTTTCTGTTTGTTGTTTTGTCAAAAACTTGCATTAACTGTTGGTGTTTTTTTTCAATGTGATAATTTACCTCAGTAACACTTTCTTCACCATTTAATGCAAAAACACGAATCTTACTCTCATGTAATAGCGGATATTGATCCTTGGGTAAAGAAACTTCAAAACCTGAAAATATTAAAGATTTAAATCCATATATCTTTTCAAGATAAGGTTTAAGAATTCCAGTTTGTGTCGTTGTAAAATATTCATTATCGATAAAAACCATTATATCTTTTGCAGGCAAACCCGTAAGAGTATTGCCTGCCCAGCCTCCAATTTGATAGGTTGAGTCATTGTTTACTAATCTTAGAACTATGCTTCCATATGGTTGTGAATCAATAATAGGTAAAATTTTTCCAGAGCTTAACTGAATCTTATCTTTACCATTATCTGATTTTATTTTTGCACCACCAGTATTAGCCGTTAGTAGTTCATTGACAACATATCTATTTTTTTCATTTTTATTAATCACTGAAAAGAATCGAAAACTGAAGGTATCTTGATTACTTTTTCTATATACATTTGGATTAATTAGACCAGCACATTCTTTTGGGGAGTGCTTAAACATGAAACAATGGCTAACAATTTTTCCATTAACAGCAACCAATATTTCGTTTGATTTGGCTTCTTCTAACTCTGATTTAATTCTATAGTAAGCAGGAATATATTTTGAACTCTTTTTAATGCGAGAAAATAAGTTGGCATTTAACAAAGTAATGGCTCCTGCAATTGTTTGATTAATGTGCAGGTCATTGATGTCGAGATTTAAAAGATCTGTTTTATTGGTTGCTTGATATACACCATCCCAGCCATCTCCTGGAAATAGCAATCGCATTTCTTCCAAGCGACTTTTAATTCTTAGCATATAGTTTTCTGGTAGTTTAGTTATCGTTTGATTTTCTTGATAAACTGGATTTGATTGTTGTCTTTTCTTTTTAGATATTAAGCTTATTCCATCAATATTTTCCTCGCCTTTATTTAAGGAAAATATATCTAGAAGGGTAGGCAATATATCAATATTTGAAGCAAGTTGATTATCTGTTATAGCTGTTTTTTGATTTGGATATTTAATAATTAATGGTATACCTGCAATGTCAATAATATTCTCATCGTGAGCATACCTTCTGGATAGTCCAGGGACAAACGCAGAACCATGGTCTGACAGTATAATAATAGTTGCTTCATCATACAAACCGAGCTTTTTAATCCTATTAAGGGCTTTACCAATTAAAGAATCTACTGCACCAATTTGTAATAAATGCCTTCTCCATGACAAGTCAGTTGCCCATTCATCATTATTCCACTGATGTGCAAAGCTTGCAGAAGGGTCATTTTTTTCCATCTGGCCTGCCACACCATCAACTTCATAAAAAGCATACAATGATTCATCTGGTAAAATTCGCCATGGTGCGTGTGGTAAAAGTATATGTAAAAAATGCAAGGTGTTTTCTGGATACATTTCAAATGATTCAACAAATTTGTTAAACATATTTAATCTATCTGAAAAAGCATATTTTTTTTCATTTTCATTTTTCAGTTCACGAAGAAAACCAACCCATCTGTCATTTATTGGAGGCAGTTTTGATTTCTTTTTTATGGGCAAAATATAATGACCAAATGTAACAAGAACATCTTCTATCAATAGTTTTATCGGATCTTTTATGAGTGGCTTGCAAAGGCTTTGTGGACACATCCTGGAATTGTTTTCAATTGCATTGATATGATGAGTTGAGGAAAACAAAGAAAAAAGATTATCTGGGTATTGATCATGAATAGGCATTCTGTTGTTTGCGTTTTTAGGGCTAATACCACTTATTATGGCAGGAACAGCCATATCTGTAGCACTTGATATGGTTGTGGCTTTATTATACCAAGTTGCATGTTTCATTAACTTAGAGATATTTGGAAAGCGAGACTGATCAACCATTTCTTCTGACTTAAGTATAGAAACAAGTGGAAATTCATCCAATAAAAAAATAAATACTGGACTATTATTCGTGTCTAGAATTGTCTGAAATTCTTTATTCTTATTTGGTAATAACTGCTTAGCTGATGAAAAAAACAAAAAAGAGAATATAAAAATTATACACATTGGTGAAAACCACTGTGCAATTGTTCTAAATAGATGAATTTTGACCAATAAAAAAACCACAAAGATTGAACCGGTTAATGCCATTAAATAGGCTTGGTTATTAGACAGAGAGTTGACCAATGGTAATATAATTATTATTGTTAGTGATGATATTAAGATTCTGGTAAGCCACTCTTTTAAACCTTTCGAGACATAACCAGTTAATACAACTATCAACCATATGACTAAAGGGAAAACAAAATTAAGAAATAAAGTGAGCCATATTAAATTCCAACCTCTGGTTTCATGTGCAATCAGGAATTCTGGCTGATTACCAAATAATAACATTAGTGGTTGGGCTACAGCCAGTGACCAGAATAAAAATAAGTATAGAAGTAATTTTATATTATTGCTTGATAGAGAGTTGTTGTTTTTCATTGAATATCTTGTTGAAATTACATTGTCTGTCCAAAACGATAAAAAATATTATCTAATTGGTCTAATGTATTGAAATTTAATATATTATCTTTCGGTTTACAATATTATTCATGCATTTAGAAGTGATGAGAATATTTATATTCTATGTTATTGCTCAATTGCCTGAAATAGATAATGTTTATCGGAAAAATATGCTCATTCAACAAACTATAAAGCATTGGCACGAATTACTTAATAAAAAAGACCCAACTCTCTTAAAAAACTTATTAGATGATGATGTGGTGTTTCATTCCCCAGTATTATATACCCCTCAAAAAGGTAAGGCATTAACAACCATGTATTTATCAGCAGCCTTGCACGTATTGGCTGCTAAAAACTTTACTTATAAACGAGAAGTGTTACAAAACAACATTGCAGTTCTTGAGTTTGATGCGCTTATAGATGGTATAATAGTTAATGGTATTGATATTATCGAATGTAATGAAAAAGGAAAAATTACTGATTTTAAAGTCATGGTTAGACCTCTCAAAGGACTACAAATGATTCAACAAAAAATGTTTCAATTACTGAACAATAAATAGGTCTTCGAATTGAAAAAAGTATTAAAGGACTTTGATGGGAGTCGACAGAATAACTTTACAACCTTGAGAATTATCTTAGCTTGGTTAGTTTTGTATGGACACAGCTATGCAATACAAAAAACTGCTGGAATCAAAGACCCACTCAATGAAATTTTCCAAGGATCAACCTGGATTGGAGCAATAGCGGTCAATGGTTTTTTTGCAATCAGCGGTTTTTTGGTAACTGCAAGTATTATAAAAAGAGGAATCATAGACTATACCATTTCTAGAGTATTAAGAATTTTTCCTGCATTGATTGTTTGTATACTTATCACTGTTTTTATTATTGGTCCAATATTTACAAAAATCTCTTTTTCTGACTATTTTTCTCACTCCCAAACGTATGAATATTTGAAAAACATGACTCTTTTTTATCAAATTCAATGGAATTTACCTGGTGTTTTTAGTGAAAATGTCAACAAATCTGCTAATGGTTCACTGTGGACACTTCCTGTAGAAGTAAGGTGCTATTTGTTTTTGGCTATCGTCAGCTTATTCGCTATTTTTAAGCAAAAAACATTATCAAATATATTTATTTTTAGCTTATTCTTATTTGGATATTATTTTTTTAAGATTTGCCTCTAGTTTCTGTCAGCGAAGCATGGTCTAGACCTGCTCTATTTTTTCTCATTGGTGTGTTTTTTTATGTCAATCGAGACAAGATATTTATAGATTTTAGATTAGCATTTTTAGCGATTATTTTAATCTTCT
>JBGCFT010000148.1:0-14175 GCA_045107085.1 Marinicellaceae bacterium
GCCAAACGGGTCAAAGCCCGACAAGTCGATATCTTGTTGGTAGTGAATATGTTTTTAACCGGTTTTGATAGCAAACACCTCAATACCATGTATGTGGATAAAAACCTCAAGTACCACGGCTTGATTCAGGCTTATTCACGCACCAATCGCATCTTAAATGAGGTCAAATCTCAAGGGAACATCGTCTGCTTTAGAAACCTCAAAGCCGCCACCGATGATGCCATCCGCTTGTTTTCAAGCTTGGATAATAAAGATGAAATCATCATGGCACCGTATGCGGAATATGTGGATGAGTTTAATCAAGCCTATCTGGAATTATTAAGCATCACGCCAACGGTAGACAGTGTTAACCAATTGCAAGATGAAGAACAAGAAATGGCCTTTGTTAAAGCCTTTCGTGAGTTGATGCGTTTGATGAATGTATTGACTAGCTTCTCTGAATTTGATCACAGCCACATCTCCATGAAAGAACAATCTTTTGAAGATTATAAAAGCAAGTATTTAGACCTATACGATAAAGCCAGAAGCCACGATCAAAAAGAGAAGGTTTCTATACTAGATGATTTGGATTTTGAATTGGAGCTCATCCACCGCGATGAAGTCAATGTCACTTATATCATGAGATTGTTACAAGGATTGGTCAATGCAACAGTAGATGAAAAAGAACAACAAAAGAACAAAATACTAGACACCATGACCGGCGATCTAGAACTGCGCAGCAAACGCGAATTGATAGAAAAATTCATCAACAAAAACTTACCCGATATCAAAGACTCAGAATCCGTCCCCGATGAATTCGAAAAGTTCTGGAGCTACGAAAAACAACAAGCCTTCAAAGTCTTCACCCAAACCGAAAAACTCGACCCCACAAAACTAGAATCCATCATCGGCGACTACCTCTTCACCGAAAGAACTCCACTACGCGATGACGTGATCGCCATGATGGATGAAAAACCCAAACTCAAAGAACGCAGCACAACTGCCGAGAGATTAATCCAAAAAGTCACGGATTATGTAGAGACGTTTATTAGTGGGGTTGGATTGTGAGAATATTGGAAAATGTAAAACTATGAAAAACAATATTGTAATGTTAAAAATTTTATTTATGGTTTCTATTTGTAATGTAACAAATTTGTTTGCAATAGATGTTGAGCTTGAATTAGGAAAAATAAAATTACCTGCAAGAAGTGTTGATTTAATTTATGATTACGTCTCTCTTGATTCAGGTTTTAATAATGTGATTGAAAGTTATGAAATTTCAATAGACACATCATCTAATACATCCATGTATAGTATTCAAAAACACGATTCAGTAGAAGCGAATGAATTGTTGTTGGATGAACCAAGGTTTTCAGAGTTTAATTATAATGTTTTAGATATATCTGTAATTAAAAACGGAACATCATTTGTTGCATTTTTAGGTTTTGATTCTAGATTATCAGAATATATTTGATGTGTTTTCAAAAGAGTTAAAAGTAAAGTTTTCAAATCAGTAGGACTAATTTAATGAGACTGTAAACTAATCTGTGTTTCTAGTAACTTTTACATTATAAATGGGATAAGTATTTAATAAGCGAGTTTTATCGTATATTATTATCTTATGGTTCATTTTGAAAAACACCAAAAGATAGCAATTTTAATTTTTACTTTTTTATCTTTGATACTTTATCTGAGAGAAGAGCAGGCTGAGTTTCAAGAAAAAGTAGCGCTTCTTTTTATATTTTTATTGCCTATTTTATTGTATAAATTATTAGCCTATTTATCTAGTTTTGGTTTTCTTCCTAGCATTGCATCTGATGCCAACAATTACAAAACTGAACCTTTTGCCTTTTTGTTTTGGATTATCTATTTGATTGCGGCTTTTGTTATTGTATTTTAATTTAAAGAGAGCTTTCCATAACTAGTGAGAAGAATAAAAAATGATTAAATTCTCCAACTTTTTACTAAAATTATTCGCAATAGCTAACTACTATAAGCAAATTTTAGCTCAAATTGGCAAATTTGATGCGTATCATCCATGATACTTACCGCTTCACGGCTTCCGTGAAAATCATTTCCAGAAGAATTTTTCTCTATTTTTTCCACATAGTTATGCAAAACTCTCTTAAATTAGTTTTATGAAAATTTTCGTTAGAGTAATTTTGTTTTTTATAAATAATTCCAGCGATAATATATTTTTTTTTAATAGTGTGATTAAACATGAAAGAAGAAGCCGGGTCTTTTGACTGGCGTTACTTTGAATATAAAAGGGTGGTTTTTAAGTTGTGTGCTCACTATGTAATATTTCTTGAGTTGAATTCAGTACCTAAAAATAGTTGTGATTTATTAAGTGCAGAACTTGATAAAAAAATGAAATGATTAAACGAGAATATAAAAAATATGCAGGGTTTTGGCCAGCTATTCTTTGAAGCCAAGTAGTTTGAAAAACAAGAGGTAAGAATTAGAAATATTATAGTCACTGATTTTTACATTAATGATTTTGTAAAATTAAATTAAAATTCGTTGTTAATACTCATACTTTATCCTTTACAAATTATAACGTAAAATTTTCCTATATCAGTTTCAATACTGGATGAGCATTGATTACAAAGCTTGGGTTATGAAACAAGGAGAATGATCCAATGGCCTTTAACCAAAAGCTGGCGCTGATTTATCTTTGAATTACCCCAATCAAAACATCCAATTATCAATAATCGTTTCCCCGTGAGTGTGATTGTTAGAAAATCATTTTAATAATCTTGCAAAACACGGTAAAGATGTTAATATTATTTTTTATTTGGCTTATGAAGTAGTCGAAAAAATACTTAAAAACGGGGGAGTAAAATTGATTATTAACATATTGCGAGACAGATTTAATAATAAAATATCTAAATCGCTCATACCTATTTTATTAATATTTATTGTGATTCCAAGCACAGTCATGTCACAGAATATTACCATTAATCCAAACATAAATTCTGAATTGCAACCTTGGGTAGCATTTTTATCAGTTGCACCAGACCCAAATGGCACAGGCTCAGTTAATTGGACAGGTTCTCAGAATAATGAAAATGTTATGAACGGTTCAGGATCAGCACAAGTACAGTTAGAGCCGCCTATTTTTGTTAATGCATCTTCTGGATTTAGGCAATGTATTGAATTGCCAAATGCACCAGTTTCGGTAATGGTAGCAAAATATGGAACGCATGTCTTGATTCCTCAAACTGGCAATCCTATGAGTGGAGTAGCTAATGCAAGCATAGAAGTTCGTTTTTTTTCGGATGCAAATTGTTCGAGTTTTATTCCAGGAGCTGGTGGAAACCAGGGTAGAATTTTTGATGGAATACTGAGTGATACTGATTGGTATATAATAGAGGATAATAGCCTATCTATGCCGAATGATTCGATTGTTGCATCAAGTGCTGAGGTTCGTGGTTTTCTGAGAGCAACAGAAGCGAGTAGTGAAGAATATGTTGCGTATTTCGATCATGTTTTCTTGGCTCTAAATGGGAATCTTCCTGTTGAATTGATTCAATTTTCTGTAGATTGAGGTAAAAATGATTATTCGAATTTTATTATTGGCTCTAATTCTATTAGTTATAATGCCTAGCACAGCTTTTTCTGTAATTAGTGTATGTCCTGATTCCATTAGACTTGATCCTAAAACTGTGCCTCCTGCGCATGTGGCAGCAGGTAAAAGTTATGGTCCAGTGACTATTTCTGCATCTCCATTTAACCCTGGGGATTCATATGTGTTTTCCATTACTCAAGGTGTATTACCAAATGGACTGATACTTGAAAATGCGACAAATGAACAAATAGATATATCAGGTATAGCTGAGATTGGAGGTCAATTTATCTATACTCTTACAGCTACAAATAGCGTTACTGGTTGTTCTGGTAGTCGGGTGTTTGGCCCAACAGTATTTATTTGCGGTGATGGTAATGTCGACATGGAAGTAGGTGAGCAATGTGATGATAATAATATTCTAAATGGAGATGGTTGCTCTGCAGCTTGTTTAATTGAAAATACTCAGCCAGTTGCAGTTGATGACGTATTTATGTTTAATGAAAATGGAATTGAAGTTGGAAATTTATTATTAAATGATTTTGATGACGATGCAACAGACGTGTTAAAGATAACAAGTGCCGATGGTGCACCGATTGACCCAGCTCTAGGCGGTGCAGTTTTGTTCAATATCGAATCAGCAAATGGACGCGATGCAGAGATTGTTGTGTCGGAAAATTTTGGTTTTAATTTTGCATTTAATCCAACTTCTGAATTTGACGATTTAGCAGTCAACGAAACTGATCTTGTCACCTTCATGTATGAAATCACTGATAATAACGGCGGCAGTGATTCGGCTTCAGTTACCGTAACTGTCAATGGTGAAAATGATGACCCATTAGCTGTTGACGATTCATTTATGATCGACGAAGGAGAGCTTCTTACTGTTGATATTCTCGGCAATGATACAGATATAGATTCTTCAGACCAAATCACAATTACTGGAGGCAATGGCAATGCTGTAGGTGCAGCCTTCACAGTGACATCTGAAGGTGGGCGTGAAGCATTCGCTATACTTGCAGCTAGCGGAAATTTGAACCTAGCAGTCGATCAAATTGGGAACTTTGAAGATTTAGCTGTAGGAGAAACTGATATAATTATTATTGACTACAATATAACAGATGGAAATGGCGGAAATTCAAGTGCAACTGTTAATATCACGATCAATGGCCTTAATGATAATCCGATGGCTATTGATGATGATTTTACATTTAATGAAAATGGAATTGAAGTTGAAAATTTATTATTAAATGATTTTGATGACGATGCATCAGATGTATTACAGATAACAAGTGCGGGTGGTGGAATGATAGATCCAGCTCTTGGTGGTGCCGTTTTATTCAATGTCGAATCAGCAAATGGACGTAACGCAGAGATTGTTGTGTCAGAAAATTTTGGTTTTAACTTTGCATTTAATCCAAAACTTGAATTTGACGATTTAGCAGTCAACGAAACGGATTCTTTCACTTTTATGTATGAAATAAATGATAATAATGGCGGCAGTGATACAGCTATTGTTACTGGAACTGTCAATGGTGAAAACGATGATCCAGTAGCTGTTGACGATTCATTTATGATCGGCGAAGGAGAGCTTCTTACTGTTGATATTCTCGGAAATGACACAGATTTAGATACTTCTGACGCAATCACAATAACAGGAGGTAATGGCAATGCTGTAGGTGTTGCGTTCTCAGTGACATCTGAAGGTGGACGTGAAGCTTTTGCGATACTTGCAGCTAGTGGAAATTTGAACCTAGCAGTCGATCAAATTGGGAATTTTGAAGATTTAGTTGATGGAGAAACTGATACGATTATTATTGAATACAATATAACGGATGGAAATGGTGGTAATTCCACTGCGAATGTCACTATCACGGTAAATGGCTCAAATGATTTGAGTAATAAACAAATAAATGTGAAGGAATTGAATTCTGATGTATTTTTAAATAATTAATCAATGACTATAATCAATTAAATTTAAAATAAATAAACAGGGCTTCATACTGAGACTCGACCCTGTTAATATTATCTACAATAAGTACTTGAGACCTTGCTTTATCCAAAATTAAGCAAGGTCTCTATCTTTTTCTTCAGATTAATCTGACTTTTCATTAGCTGGACCAGCTGGTATCCATGGAGCTCCTGCATTTAAAAGGGCTTCTTTTAAAGCTGGAAATTCTTTTTTTCTAAGATTATTTAGTTTTGGTTGTAACAGAACCAAAGCCTCTTTTACATAAGCCATTTGTTGCTTTTGCGTGTTTGTTAATCCCCATGTATTGGCTCTGGCAAATTCAATCATAAACAAACGATCTGAGAGTGTCGCTGGTGCTGCTCCCATAGCATTTAAACCTCTACTAAATTTGTAACCGTTTAAAATATTATCTGATTCAAAAACAGATTTTCTTAATTGTTCGTATTTATATTCTAATTCGTCTGAAATTACAGACGATCGGTCCATAGCTATTCGGATCGATTTTAATTGATTGATCAACTCCTTAACTTGGCTACCTGCCATTGAAAGTTGGTGTCTTAGGAATTCTACTTCACGCAATAATTCTGTACGTTCTTGAGGTGTGACAGCTCCAGTCTCATTTTGTTTATGCAGTGGTTTTACATTAAATGAAACTGATGAAGCAATCTCTGTGGTTTTACCTGCGATTGTGGTATGCAAAGTAGCGCTATATTCTCCTGGTGCGACCAATGAACCGACATTTCCAAAGAAACTAGGGTTTTCACCTAAGGCATTTGCTGATGGCCATCGTAGATCCCAAGTGACTCTGTGAATGCCTTTTTGAGTTTTTCCATTTACTTTTCTAATCAAATTTCCTTGATTGTCTTTTATCAGTAAAAACACAGTAGGTTTGGCTTCTCTGGTTTCGGCTTCAACAGTTTCCCAAGCTGGATATAATGGATATTTTTTGTTTTTTATATCGCTTTTTTCTTTGTCTTCTCTGTGTTCTTTCATCGATTTGATGCCATCACGAAGATAATAGGTGAATGTCGCACCAAAGTCTGGATTTTTTGCACGGTATTCAAAATCACCGGATGAATCCGTATGCATACTATCGGGAATGTACCAAAGGGCATCACGAGAAGGAAATAACAACGCTTCTTGTTTAAGTGCTTTTTCACTGAGTGATCGCAAAGGCGAGTAGTCATCTAAAATGTAGATACCACGACCGAAACTGCCTGCAACTAAATCATTTTCTCGTCTTTGTATTTTTACGTCTCTAAATGAAATAGTCGGTACATCGCCACTTAATTCGACCCAGGCCTTGCCACCGTCCACGGTAAAGAATAAGCCAAGCTCAGTTCCAACAAATAATAAATTTTTGTTTACATGATCTTGGACAATACGCCAAACCAAATGATTGTCTGGTAAGTTTGCAGCAATTGACTTCCAAGATTTACCGCGATCTGAACTCTTAATCAAATAAGGTTTATAGTCGCCAAATTTATGGTTATCTAAGGCAGCATACACAGTGTCTTTATCAAATAAGTCAGCTCGAATGTCATTGATGTATGCTGTTGCGGGTATGCCTTTTATATCGTCGATTTCATATCGTTGCCAGTTTTTTCCACCATCTGATGTAACTTGAATCAATCCATCATCTGTACCTGCATACAAAATATTTTCATCAAGAGGTGATTCAGCAATATTGGCAATGGTATTAAAATTTGACATGGCTAACAAGTCCAAGCCAGAATCTACAGACCATGTGCGATCCATAACAGGCATATGCATTCTGTTTTCATTTTTAGTTAAATCTCCTGAGATAGTTTTCCAACTATTTCCTCTGTCGTCAGATCGCCAGATTCGCTGTGAGGCGTGATATAAACGCTGGTGATTGTGTGCAGAAACTAATATTGGAGCATCCCAGTTATAGCGTTCTCCTGGCTCTCCCGGACTGGCTTGTGGTTGAATGGAAACGTATTCATTTGTTTTACGGTGGTATCTGGCAAGATTACCTTCTTGTCTTTGTCCATAAACTATGTCTGGGTTACCAGGTTCTGTGGCAGGTTGATGGCCATCCCAATCAAGAATTAAAAACCAGTCGTTATTTTTAATTCCATGTGTTTTTGTGGTGCGTGATGGACCACCTTGAGATGAGTTATCTTGAGTGCCACCATATACATAGTAAAAAGGTTCTGAGTCATCTACTGCGATTTTGTAAAATTGTGTGATAGGTAGGTTCGAAAAATATCGCCATTTTTTCATGTCGTCTCTGGATTCATAAATGCCTCCATCACTTCCCACTAATAAAAAATTCGGATCTGTTGGATGAAAGGCCATTGCATGATCATCAACATGTTTGTACTTGTTGCTTAAATTATCCCAGGTTTTGCCTCCATCGTTACTGTATTTGCTGTTATTGCTCATCATGTAGATGCGGTCAAAACGATGAGGATCTGCAAATACTTCCTGATAATAATGCGGTCCTGTTCCACTCCCAACCTCATCGGACATTTTAGTCCAGCTAGCTCCTTGGTTTTCGGATCGGTACAAACCACCTTTACGTTGATTGATCTCGATTGCAGCATAAATTATATCTGGATTTTGATGTGAAATAGCTAGGCCGATTTTACCCATATCTGTTTTTGGTAATCCTTCACTCAATTTTACCCAAGTTTTACCACCATCATCAGATGTGTGTATCCCAGACCCAGGACCGGTCCCAACATAAGTTGGAAGAGTCCTTTGCCTTTGCCAACTAGCTGCGTAAAGTTTATCTGGGTTTCGTGAGTCAATCACTAAAGAAGTCACACCAGTCCATTCATCAATTTTTAAAACATGCTCCCAGTTTTTTCCACCATCAGTGGTTTTAAACAAGCCTCTTTGACCGCCTTTGCTCCATAATGGTCCTTGTGATGAAACCCAAACAGTATTTGAGTCAGTAGGGTGAATGATGATATCAGAAATATGCTCAGATTCTTTCAATCCCATATTTTTCCAAGTTTGACCACCATCTAATGAACGGTAAACACCATCACCGAAACTCAAGTGACGCCCGCCATTATTCTCGCCTGTCCCCACCCAAATAATGTTTGAGTTATTAGGGTCAATGGTTACATCTCCAGTTGAATAGACTGATTCTTTATCAAAAATCGGTTTCCATGTAATGCCTCCATTTATGGTCTTCCATACACCACCAGAACCAACAGCAACATACCAGATAGATGGATTATTTTTATCGACCTCAATATCAGCTATCCGGCCTGACATATAGGCAGGACCAATGTTCCTTAATTTGATTCCAGAAAGCATTTTTTCTGTCATTAGTTTAGATGAATCTTTATTTTCAGCTTGAATTGGCGAGCTCATCAACCCAATTAATAAGGCAATGGTAAATATGTGTTTCATTCATTTCTCCAGATGATCATAGTTTAAAACGTGATTTATTATTATATAGGAGACCAATACTCGATTAGTGAAAGAAGATAAACAGTTTAAAAAAGCATCATTCTGCGCTTCAAAATTTGCTAATAACTAGTTATTAGGCTGCATTTCGTGCCTTGATTGACACATTTTTAAATCTTTTTCTCAATCCTTCATAATCAAGCAAAGGTCTCTATAGAGGGCTTTACACAAATCGTAGAATTAGTTAATAAAGCTTTAAAAGCTCTATTTTTGATAATAAATTACTACTAGAACGCTATTAGGCGTAATTATTACTTCTATTGGAGCTTTTTGTTACTATATTCTTCTTTTTCAGAGCTATGCAAAACGATCTATATTTATATTAATAGGTTTACGTCAAAAGACAAGAAACAATTGATTTATATTGTTGGCTTGTCACCATTTTATATTATAAATCGTATTAAGAAATAAGAAGATAAAGGGTATAATGCACCAGCAAGAAACTTTAATATTCCAAAGATTAATTAACCAAGGAAAAGATATGAATCAAATAACAATTATTTTAATGCTTTTTTGTTTTTTAACAGCTTGTGGCGGAAGTGATGAGAGCGCCCAAAATACACAACAGAAGACTAAAAATACTGCTAACTCAGACAGTTCAAGTAAAAGTAAAACGGCAAAATCGTTTATTAAGGTCTCTGGAGCAGAAAATTTTACTTTTACAAATGAACCTAAATTTACTTGTCGTGAAGGTGTCGTCCATGTAATGACAATGACGACTGCACCAAAATTTCAATTGTATCTTTCTTCAAAAGCAGGTAATGGTGCTTTAGAATTAGCAGATTATGACGCAAACCGAAGTAGCAACTATGTTGAAGGCAAATCTGTAGTAGCATTATCTGGCAACTTTGTAAAAGGCAGCGGTAGTGCTTATGGAAAGTTTTATTATACCAACAGCAAAGGACAAGTCACTGTAGAAAAAATTCCTGCTCAAAGAGGTGAGACTTTTAAAGCAAAGGTTAAAGCCACTTTAGAAAGTACAGATGGGCAGACCATCAATGTTGATGCAGATTTGAACCTGGTCGCCGATGGATACATGATGCAAAATTGTCACTTATAATCTGTCTAGAATAAGTTTAATAAATATCAGCATGTTTAATACCACTGTTTTAGATTTTTGGTTTAAAGCCTTAATTTAAATTATATGGTTCCAGTTTAATAATGATTGTTCTATTTAAGAAAATGGTTTAAATCATTAATAATGCTCATATTAATTTAGTGTCAAAAGGTGTATGGACACCTGTTTGCTAATCAAATCATCACATGTGTATTTTTATTTAAGACTGATTGTAAAGCCATAAAACTGAAATTTTTATAAAGGATACGTGATTTATGTCATTTCAGGATTTCAATTGTTGTATTTGGTGGCCAGTTTTTTGGGTAATATCAAGAGAGATTGAACCAATTATTTGGAACCCGCTGATTTTCTATCGGTGGGTTCTAGATAAGAATTTATTGAATATTAGGGTTCTCAATTAAGATCATTGAAAACCATCAGCAAAAATAACATCATTTTGTTCATCAAAACCAGCATCGTAACTACCATTGACATTAGCTATATCTGGCCAATCCCATCCGCGCTGCTGGTTATCAATGTCTGTATAGCTAGGAGGCGCATTGCTTTCTTCACATAGGTCTACAGCTGGTGAGGTTTCCCAGTTGATGTGGTAATTATCATTGGCTCTGTCTATAAAATCCGGATCATCAGCAATTGCCGTTGGGCCATCAAAAGATAGGTTTTCATGCACCACAACACAGCTAAATTCATTATTAAATTCACCGGTGATGGATGAAAAGACTAGGGCATCATTATTGGTTTCATGAATGATACTCGATTTTACTATCAGAGTACCAGAGGCATTATTTAAGACAGACTGTACAGGATTATTATCGGCAATTGTAGCGTATAATAGTTCAAGTTCTGATGTACCATTTACGATAAATACTGAACGATCATTTGTATTACTAGCCCCTCCAACTCCATTGCCAGTGAATAGACTGCCTTCGGATGTCAAACTAAAATTTGTATTAAAAGCAGCAATATAGACTGCTGTAGCACTATCTGCTCTATTTCTTTGCACATGAGTTCGGTGAATCATTGAATTTCCACCGTTATCAGAATAAAAAGCGCCACCTAAGCTAGCAGGAAATTCAACATATCTAATGGCCAAGTTATCCGTTATTTGGTTGCATGATCCTGGGCTCCAACAATCTGTATTCTTCTTATACACACTGTTAGTATAAAAGGTAGCTGAATCTGAAGCCAAAACTCCACCTCCATTGAAGGCTTGATTGAATGAGATTAAGCCATTTAAGACATTAATCTCAGTTTCTGTGCCAATTGCATAAATTCCACCACCATTGCCTTCAAAATCTTCATCTGAGTTTGCAATATTGTTGGAAACATTTACAGGTTCTGAGTCATATCCAAAACAAAAAATTAAAGCGCATTCTTGAAATCCAGTCAGATTGACTTTGCTGCCACTACTGGCGTAGATTCCACCACCATGACGTGTGGCTGTATTGACTGAGATGCCTCTAAAATCTAGGAAACCTCCAGAAGTTCCGACATAACTTGTGAATACACAACCGTTAGATAGATAAACTCCACCTCCGTCACCTCCACCATTTTCACTGGTGGCTTGATTTCCTGATATACCGAAACCATTATCGCTATCACCGTATATGAAAAGACTATTTAGTCCAGTATTTCCATCACAGTATATGCCACCTCCAAATGAGGCTGAATTATTAGTTACCATCATATTGCTGGCAAAAATATCTGTATCTCCACCTATAATTGAGATGCCACCTCCAAAGAGATAAGTATTGTCAGCAATCCAGATGTGATTAAGATTGACAGCAACATCGGCGTTATTAAAAAGAATTCCACTACCAAAAGTATTTAAATCGCCAGCACCGCCTGTGACTTGAATGTGATCAAGAGTGACATCGTTTCTTTGGGTGTTTCCTAAGATTTTTATTGTTGAACCAAAGGCTGCAGCATTAATTATGGTATTAATTGAATCTGGAATTTGATTATCGTTGAGAGCATCAGCACAAGTCGCGTAGCCACCTTTGAGCACCAAGTCACGATTTTCAATGGTGATGTTTTCATTGTAGGTTCCTTCAATTACTCTGATTTCATCGGCTCTTGAATCTATGGCATCTTGAATTTTGTTTTCTCCAACATTAAAATTACAATCACCAGTATTCCCAACAGTGACTATCATTGAACCATGCTTTTGAGTATTAAGCAGTTTATGTAACTGTGCTTTTTGTAATTGGATAATTTCTTGATTGGGAAAATTGGTTTTATTTGCGGAAACATCACCAAATAGTGCAATTAGCATGATCATTAGATAGTTTTTCATTGTGTTATTACCTGTCATATTGACTCAAAATAATTATTAGTTATTTATTTGTACGTGAAATCAAAAAAATTCATGACATCAATTTAATAATTAAAATGTGTTTTATGAAAGTTAATTGACTCTAAGATTCAAGTTGTAAGTGTAACGGTTTTTACTATTGTATAAATTAAGTAGATGCGTATCGTTGCACTTGCTTAAAAATTCAACAGAGAATCCATAAATGAAAAAACCATATAAGCACCTTACACGAGAGGAATCATACCACATTTCTGCTCAACGTAAAATTGGAACATCGATTTCAATAAAAGCACAATATCTGGAGAGCTAATAAGAGATATTGGGCTGCGAGGCTATCGCCCAAAGCAAGCCCTGTCAGATAAATCATTAATGAAAAATACGATTAACTTTTTAGTTTATAGCGTTTATTTTATGCCGGTTAATTCATGTAAAATGATATACCAATGATCCAATGCCGAGAAAAAGGATTTCACTGGCATGCGTTCATTCAAGCCATGAGCAAATGAATCTTCATCACGGATAAACATACCCGATACTCCATAAGTAGGGATACCATTGGCGCGTAAAATTTTGCCATCTGTGCCCCATGGAACCATAGCAGGTATTATTGGAATATTGGGGTAACGGGAATGAACGGCTTTGGTAATTGCTTGAGTCACGTCTTCTCTTAATTTAGAAGCTGGACTGGCTATTGGTTTGCCGAGCATTTCTATCTCAACTTTTTCGCCAACAATAGATTGTAATTCCGATTTAATGCTACTCGGTTCTATACCAGGAAATATCCTGCAATTTATAGTAGCTTTTGCGGATTGAGGTAAAGCATTTTCAGCATGCCCAGCACTAACCATGGTCGCTACACAGGTGGTTCGGGTTATGCCTACATAGGATGGTTTTTGGTATAAATAATCACTGGCTTTTTGATTGGTGGGATCTTGAGAAAATTCAAATAATGCCTTACTTAATTCCCCCGATTCAGCCAATGCAGATTCTGCAAAAAACTTCAAAGTAATGTCATTATAACGCACAGGAAACCTGTGATTTTGTAGTTTTTTTAACGCATCCGCTAATTCGTAAATTGCATTGTCAGTTCTAGGTGTTGAACTGTGCCCACCTGGATTACGAATAGTCAAATCAAACGATGCATAGGTCTTTTCGGCCGCAGACATCCAATAGGAAGTGGGAATATGTTTTGTGTTTAAACCACCACCTCCATCATCAGAATTTAAAGCAAACTCAGCATCAGTTAAGTCCCTATGTTTTGTTACAAGTAATTCGGTACTGACCATTCCTGATTCTTCATCGCCACTAAGTGCAATAATAATATCACGTGTTGGGACAAATTTTTCTGCCTTTAATCGCAAAAAAGTCGTTGTTAATGAAGTAATTCCCATTTTGTTGTCCATGGTACCTCGACCAAAAAAGTAACCATCTTCTTCAATCAACTTAAAGGGATCTTTCTCCCAATCCTTGGGCAATGCATCAACAACATCCATGTGACCAGCTAACAATATTGGCTTTTTATTTGATGAATCATCTCCTCGAAAACGTACTACAAGCCCAGCAATATTCTCGCCTTTGCTAGATTTAAAAGGCAATACATTGACATCTTTTTCATAAAAACCACCATTGATGAATTGATCGGCTAAATATTGTGCCATTTTCGGTACTTGTCCATGACCTGCTGCTGATCTAAACGCAATTAATTTGCGGTAGATTTCAAGTGCTTGTTTCTCATAATTTTTGGTATAATAACTACTGTGATTTTCATTTGCAAAGGCGCTAAAATTTAATATAAAAACCATTATAGTCACTGCAAC
>JBGCFT010000149.1:0-8264 GCA_045107085.1 Marinicellaceae bacterium
AGGATTGAGAAAAAGATTTAAAAATGTGTCAATCAAGGCACGAAATGCAGCCTAATAACTAGTTATTAGCAAATTTTGAAACGCAGAGTGATGCTTTTTTAAACTTTTTATCTTCTTTCACTAATCGAGCAAAGGTCTCTACTATATACTTATTCTTAATACCTATCTCTGGAGATGAATATGTCAGTTACATTATTACAACTTTGGTTGCCTATTGTTCTGGGTGGTTTGTTTTGCTGGATTGCCAGCGCATTTATTCACATCGTGATTAAATACCATAATTATGACTATACAAAACTCAGCAATGAAGACGATGTCAGTCAAGCCTTAGGCCAATCGAAACCCAAGCCAGGACTCTATCATCTGCCTTACTGTGTAGACATGAAAGAGATGCAAGATCCAGCTATGCAAAAAAAATTAATAAATGGCCCAATTGCGATGATAAGTGTTTTTGAAAGTGGCTTGCCCAAAATGGGCAAACTTATGATTCAACAAATACTATTTTTTATTGTTGCTTGTCTGTTTATCGCCTATGTTGCCACACTGTCATTGACAGTTGGATCTGATACCATGAGCATTATACGTATACTCATGGTAGTGAGCTTTTTAACATTAGGTTACGGAATAATTCCCCATTCTATTTGGCTTGGCTTGCCATGGAGTAATTGTTTACGGTATTTAATAGATGCCCTAATTTATGCCGCCATTATTGCACTAACATTTGCTTGGTTATAGCCAACAAGCATTTAACTTATTAGAGAAATAAACCTTATGTCAAAAACCAACAGAATCGAAGTTAATATAATCGAGCGCATTGCTCATGTTTCTTTAGCACGACCAGACAAACACAATGCTTTAGATATGACCATGTTTCGATCCATTGTTGAAACCATTAAGAGCCTAAAAAAAGACCGCAGTATTCGTGCCATCATTTTATCGGGGCAAGGTGAAGATTTTTGTACGGGTTTGGATGTTAAATCTGTTCTAAAATCATCCAAAGGCGGCCCTATAAAACTTCTACTTAAAATAAATCCTTGGCGATCAAACTTGGCACAAAAAGTATCAACTGATTGGAAAAAAATACCTGTACCAGTGATTGCAGCCATTCACGGACGTTGCTGGGGAGGTGGCTTACAAATTGCACTGGGCGCTGACTTCAGAATCGCCACCCCAGATGCCTCTTTATCCATAATGGAAGGCCGTTGGGGTTTGATTCCTGATATGGGTGGAACATTAGCACTGCGTGAATTGTGTCGCATGGACATGGCAAAAGAACTGGCCATGACAGCGCGTATAATAGATGGTAAACAAGCTCACAGTGCTGGAATTATTACTCATGTGAGCGACAATCCACTAGAACAAGCCAAAAAACTAGCCAATGAGCTCATTGAGCAATCTCCTGATACCATTGCTGCTGTAAAAAAACTCTATAATAAGAGTTGGTTAAGTAGTACTGGGACTATTTTAATGCGAGAAACAATGTACCAATTAAAAATTATTATGGGCAAAAACAGTAAGATAAAATCTTATAATCAAACCCATAAACCTGAAGAGCACAAGCAATTCACGCCCCGAAAAAAATGGTGACCTTGCCTTAGAGCATTAATTATCTCTGTTAAAAACATAGGCGCCCTTCTCAGCACCCCATACATGTTCATCATTGGCATTAAATCCACGGTCCCAGCTGAGAATTTTATCTTTATCGATGGTCACAATGGATGTGGCATATTGAGCGCCTCTCAAAGAACTTAAACAAGATTTGTCATCGGTGCTTCCTGAATATTTATCATGACTTATTTTTTTAAGAATAACGGCACAACCTTGCCTTACTAACAGTTTATTAGGAGTTAAGTTGGCTATTTTTGAAAGATTTTTATGGCTACCAATATACTCTTCAGGATTCGGTAATTCATAGACCGCACTACTGAATTTTTTATCAGACAATTGAGTTACATGGTATATTCTTTGTCTATAAGGTTTATCTAAGTATGTGGAGACGGCTTGCTCTACATAGAGCCATTTTCCATCATTGCGATCAGGCCAAATTTAAACCATCTCAAGTCGAATATCAAAATATGCTTTATCAGTTTGAGATTGCTTGAGCGAACTAAATGATCCAGTCATCAAATCAACCAATTGATTCAAATCATTTTTTGAAGTTTTATGATTATATCCAGAACAGGATAATAATAAAAGGCTTAATAATACAACAGTTAATCGTTTCATCGGCATAGTAGTTTTCGCTTTAGGTTGATTGGTATCATGACATTTATATTAGAATTTTAAATAATTATAACTGCTTTAAATTTCTGTGATTTTATTTTAAAGTATCAAAATGAAATACTTATTAATAATGAGGCATGCAAAATCAAGCTGGAAAGATGCCAGTTTATCTGACCATGATCGGCCGTTAAATAAACGCGGTAAAAGAACAGCTCCAATAATGGCACAACGTTTATCCAGAAAATCAATTCAACCGCAACATATAATTTCAAGTACTGCCAAACGTGCTTGGGATACTGCTTGTATTGTGACAAATGCAATTGAATATCCAACTAAAAAAATTGAATCTAGACGTAAACTATTCCATGCTTGGCCTGATGAAATTCTCAAAATTACAAGTGATTGCGACGATTCAATCAATCAATTAATGCTAGTTGGACATAACCCGGGAATGACAATGTTAGCCAATCAATTATTGAATTCAAATCATTTTGATAACATTCCAACCGCTGGATTAGTTACCCTATCGATTGAAATTAATAATTGGCAAGAATTATTGATGTTAAAACCTGGAAAATCTGAATTAGTAGATTATGATTATCCAAAATTACAATAATCAGTTAATTTTTTTTGAATATCTTTGATACAGATAAATCGTTAAACCAACTAATAAACAAACCAAAGCAATGATATCGGCAATAAAAACACGGTGTATTTGACTGTTATAACTTCCAACTGTCATTGACAACACAAGAAATGAAATAACACTCGCAAACCCTGCTATAAATCCTAAAAATTGGATTTTGGGTTTAAAAGCTGAGTACAGTAAAAATAAACCTAAAATTCCAAACAAAATAGCTCTGTGCCGCATTAATATTTCTAAATTTGGATTGCGAATTGATAGGCCATACAAAACTGCAAGCCTATCAACACTTAAGACACCACTGATGGGCAATAGATGGATAATCGCCACAATAATTAACATAAGTTTGATTATATTTTGCACAATACCACCACTTAATTATTAACACTATTCATCTATAAGAGACCTTTGCTCGATTAGTGAAAGAAGATAAAAAGTTTAAAAATGCATCACTCTGCGTTTCAAAATTTACTAATAACTAGTTATTAGGCTACATTTCGTGCCTTGATTGACACATTTTTAAATCTTTTTCTCAATCCTTCATAATCAAGCAAAGGTCTCTATAATTTATTTCAACTTCTTTGAATTTTATTGTACATATAATAGGTCACAGCTACAAATACCGCAAAACCACACCAACCGGCTACGCTGACATCACTAAAGAGTGGAACCATTCCTTGGAAACTTACCGCTGCAACAGCCACTAAAACACCCATTAAAGCTTCGCCAGTAATTAAACCTGAAGCCAATAACAATCCACTGGATTCTTTGCTTTGTTTTTGTTTTTCTTCGAGTTTAGCCGTTTTTTTCTTGAGAACATGAGCAATGATTCCACCTATAAATATTGGCACTGATAAACCCAATGGCAAATACACACCTACTGCGACCGCTAATACTGGAAAACGGAATTCAGAACCTCTTTTTTCTTGAATTTTATCTAATATGATCAATATTATGGCCAGTCCAAAACCCATGAATATGAAATTCCACTCAATGCCAGCTCCAAATATTCCGCTGGCCAAAGCTTGCATTAATCCTGCTTGAGGTGCTGCTAACATTGTGGCTTCAGGATTTAATGGCGATACACGCCCAATGCCATAGCCTTGATCTAATATATTCAGAATAAAAGGAATTATCAAGGCTGCAGAAACCACACCAACCACTTGAAATACTTGTTGACGCCAAGGTGTTGCACCAACCACATGACCACATTTAAGATCTTGCATGTTGTCTCCTGCAATGGCTGCTGCAGAACAAATTAGTCCCGCTAAAAAGATGACTGCAATGGGCCCCAATGTGGCAGCTAATCCTTCATTGCCCATTAATTGTAACAATATTAATGCAGAAACGATTACTGTGGCAATTGTGACTCCAGAAATAGGGTTATTAGAAGAACCCACCAATCCAGCCATATAACCGGCAACAGAAGCAAAAATAAAACCAAACACCAACATCAATACTGTCATCACTGTGGCAATAAAGTTGGCATCTTCATAGGTACCTAAAGCATTTTTGAAAATAAGGAATACTGGAACAATGGCAACAAGAACAATAATACCAACATAATGAATTGGTGTATCAAATTCAGTTCTTGCCATTTGACCTGATGCACCTTTACTGGCTTTGTAGGCACTAATACTTGCAGTCACGCCTTTCCATAAAGGTTTTGCTAAACTGATTAATGACCATAAGCCACCTATCATCATAGCGCCAACACCAATGCGACGACAATTTTGCCAAGACTGCCCCGCTATTTGTCCCCATTCTGTAGAGTTTAAATCAGTCATTGATTTAGTTGCATCAATACCTGTGGCTAACATAATGGCTTCTGAATTAAATGCCCAATTTAATGGCACACCAATCAATGTCCCTATTACACCACCCAAAAACACCAAAAATGCAATATTTATTCCGACAATATAGCCAACACCAAGTAACGCAGGACTTAAGGTCATGTCCCCCATAAATAAATACTTACCACTAAAAAATGATTTGGTCGCTGCCACTCCAGAAGATATAACTCCTAATCCTGATTCAAGCAATTTAACCACCGCACCAATTAAGGCACCTTTGGCCAATGTTGCAAATCCAGCTGCAGCTACGTGGTTTTTGACTTGATGAGCCTTATCATTTTCTATGCCTCCAGTTTTTAATACTTCTGCTGTTGCCACACCTTCTGGAAATTTTAATTTAGCTTCGACTATTAAAGCCCTTCTTAATGGAATAGTGAATGCCACTCCTAAGATGCCACCAACAACACCAATGGCTACCATGGGACCATATTCATAACCGCTCCAAGCTTTCATCATCACTAAGGCCGGTATGGTGAATATGATTCCAGCTACTAAGGATTCACCAGCTGATGCGGCAGTTTGCACCATATTATTTTCAAGAATGGTAGAACGTCTGAACATTCTTAACAAACCCATACTAACAGCAGCTGCGGGAATGGAGGCTGACACAGTTAGACCTACTAATAAGCCGATATAGGCATTGGCAGCAGCCAAAACCATTGATAACAATGCACCTAAGATTAATGCTTTTATTGTTAGTTCAGCAATATTTCTGTCAGCTCCCACAACTGGTATGTCCATGATATCTTTGCTCATTATGACTCTCATCTTATTCGTTTTTATGAATTTGTGGCTCTATTGCAGCCTAATGAAACATTAACCTTTTGCTAAATAAGGAATGGTCCCAGCCGCATCCACATCATCTATAATGTGTAATCTTGTGACACTACCTGCTTGTCTTGCTTTCAAATAGGGTGCATATTCTGGGTCAGTAGCAAAGGCTTGTATTGCTTCCATTGAAGGAAATTGAATCAGTGCAACAATAGTTGTATCTAAGCCTTCTCCTTCTGCAGTAATAATATTTTTACTTCTTGAAAGATATTTTCCACCATGTTTTTCCACAATTGTATGAACATTTTGGGCATAACTTGGTAACCAAGAATCATCTGTGACTTTAATATCGACAATGGCATATACGGACATATAGGTATTCCTCTTTTATTATTTATTGTTTTTGTTGATAGATTCTAACACAGGAATTTGATACTGTAAAAGCATTGGTGAAGGCAGAAAAAAACCTCTGAATATCCTTAAGATTATTAAGATTCAGAACATATTCATAACTTTTTCAGAACTGACAAGGTGTATAATTAGTACAATATAATTTTATTTAAGGGCATTAGTCGATCATGAAGATATTAAATACCGCACTGTTATTATTCGTCATTGCAATGATTTCATACAAAAGTGAAGCTGGAACAAACGACTTGATATATAAGAGTAGTTTTGAACAATTGTTTTTTGTAGGTGGCAATACAACCACATCTAATGTTGTCTTGAAACTCAACCAATTTGAGGAATACACTGCTCCAAATATTGGTGCATATGTAATTCCCTATCCCATTGAAAATGGCACAAATTTTAATGTTGATGTCGTTGAATTTCCTGATGGAAATTTGTGCTCAGCGCAAAATAGAACGGGTTTTATAGCAAATGATGATGTTGATAATGTCGATGTTTCATGTGGAATAATCACGACAATTTATGATGTGAAACAAGAAAATGTAACTGGTTTTGTTGCTATCGAAAATTTGATTGTCACTCAATGTAAGCCATCTGATGGATATTGGGTTCAAACAATTCCTGGAGATGATGATTATATCGGTGATAATTTTTCTGGCTCTTATGTCAACAAAAGTGATGCCATTTGTTCTGGAGTTGATGCCGAAGTTAAAGTTGGTGATAGAGTGACCTTAAATCCTGCTCAAGCCAATGAATTTTTTGGGCAAATTCAAATGAGTCATCTGTCCTTAACGGTTCTCTCCTCTGATAATGAACTGCCAGAACCTGTCAATACCAGTGTTTCTAGCCTGGCCAGTATCAATGCTGTCCCATTGGAAGGAGTTCTGGTTAGGGTTAACAATTTGATTGTCTCAGATGTTCAAACTCCACCGGGTATTGCTGAATCCAGCCCGAGCAATACTTTTGAGGTCAACAATCAATTATTAGTAGATGATGTCTTTTATCTCACACAGCCTTTTCCAGAAATCAACGATGATTTTGCTACTATTACAGGTATTTCTATTTTCAGAAACGGCTTATCTAAATTATTACCAAGGTATTCACAAGACGTGTATTTTTCTACTGATGGTGTGACCAATTTGGTTATTAATGAAGTCGATTATAATCAACCTGGTTTAGACCAAAACGAATTTGTAGAAATCATGAATCCAACCAATGATCCTATATCACTTAATGGCGTGACATTATATTTTATCAATGGCAGTAATAATACAGATTACGCTCAAATTGATCTTACAACACAGGGTTCTTTATTAGCGGGACAATATTTAGTCGTTGGTTCTTCTAATATGATTGATAACGTAGCCAATGGAGCGTTGACCATCGAGTTTGAGGAGTTAGAGAACCAAATACAAAATAGCAATCCCGAAGGAATAGTTCTATTTAACACCAATACAAATTCAGTCATTGACAGTCTTTCATATGGTGGAGATATTCCAACAGCTACATTGACTGATATCAATAGGGTGGTCAACGTGACTGAAAATAGTAGCAGTGTTTCAGACAATGCTTCAAATGATGGCAGTATCGCAAGGGTTCCTAATGGCTTAGATAGAAACTTGAATGATCAAGATTTTAAATTTACAGCAGTATCGACACCTGGTTCTTACAATCAATTGGTAACCACACCGGAGTTATTAGTAATTAATGAATTTGATTATAATACACCAGGGACTGATGACAGGGAATTCATAGAAATCTTCAATCCCTCGGAATCGGATATTTCTTTAATCAATGTCAGTCTTTATTTAATCAATGGATCGAATAATACTGAGTATGCTCAGATTGAGCTTGATAGTTTGGTATCAATTCAAGCAGGCCAATATCTGGTCATCGGATCTTCAAACATGATAAATTCTGTAGTAGATGGAGCACTCACAATAGAGTTTGAAAACCCAGAAAGTCAAATTCAAAACAGTGATCCAGAAGGCATGGTATTGTTTGATAAAAATACCAATACTGTCATTGATTCTTTGTCCTATGGAAGTACTATTGCTATGGCTACATTAACGGATTTGGGGATTATGGTTTCAGTGACTGAAGGCAGCGCCACTGCAACTGATACTAACAGTCCGGATGGAAGTATTGCAAGGATACCCAATGGAGAAGATACTGATAATAATGGTTTTGATTTTAGCTTTACCACAACTCTTTCACCAGGAGCAGAAAACATTAATACCAACTAGACTAGTATAGCGCTTTCTCACGAATACTCATGTGTAATTAAAGCTTTTTATGGTCCTTCAAGCTCATTGGTGTCTCACTAATGAGCTTGCCAAATATTTTTTAATACTGAAAATATG
>JBGCFT010000015.1:0-12800 GCA_045107085.1 Marinicellaceae bacterium
TGAAATTAAATAATAGGATGCATTAATGCTCAAGACAAAAAAACAGTCATTAATATCTAAAAATGCTTACACTAATCAAAATTGTGTATCAATCCAGCACGAAGATAATTTTCAATTACTCAATTTGTTAATGCCCCATAAATTACTTGATGGCTTTTGTTATCAGAGTAATTTAACAGAAAAACCACAGTTGTTCATTAATGTAATTAACCAATTTAAATATACAACAGAATTAATTTTCAAATACTCTTTTGAATTTGGTAACAGTGAAGAAATAGTGGTTAAAATATACCATGATGCTCAAGTTGCTGAAATTGTCTACTGTACTGATTTACAACAATTTATTCGTTTGCTTGGGCCAAAAATTAGTCCAAAAATTCACAAAAAGACCCGAGGATCTTTGAATGTATTTTTGAATAAGTGGTTGAGTTTTTTAATCAAAAATGGGTATTCTCAAAATCATTGGCAAATAGTAAAAAAATGTTCTAAGTAACAAAGTATTTTTACGAAAAACTATTGTTGTTAAATATTTATATTATTTAAAAATCCGAATGAAACGATTGATAAATTGAAATAGTATAGTTGAATCATATCCTGTAAAATGCAATTTTTTTATTTGAATGAGAACATTTATGGGCGTATTAGTTGGAAGAAAAGCACCAAACATGAAAGGTGCAGCAGTATTAGGAAACGGTGAAATTGTTGAAGATTATAATTTCAAAAAGGCAACAAAAGATAAAATCAAAGTGGTTTTCTTTTACCCTTTAGATTTCACTTTCGTTTGTCCATCTGAATTGATTGCATTTGATCACAGATTAGAAGAATTTACCAAACGTGGTGTTGAAGTTGTTGGTGTTTCAATTGATTCGCAATTTACTCACAACGCATGGAAAAACACACCTGTTAACAAGGGTGGCATAGGTCCAGTTAAATATACAATGTTTGCCGATGTAACTCACAATGCATGTAAAGCTTACGATGTTGAAACGCCAGATGGAGCAGTAGCATTTCGTGGGTCATTTTTGATTGATCAAGATAATGTTGTTAGACATCAAGTGGTTAACGATTTACCATTAGGTAGAAACATTGATGAAATGTTAAGAATGGTAGATGCTTTGAAATTTAACCAAGAACACGGCGAAGTTTGTCCAGCAGGTTGGAATGACGGTGACAAAGGCATGAATGCTTCACCTGACGGTGTTGCTGAATATTTATCTGAAGAAGCTGATAAATTATAAAGCCAAAATATTTATTTCTAATAAAATAAACTATTTAAATCATAAAGCCTCTTGTTTTTCTATGAACAAGAGGTTTTTTTTTGATTAAATTTGGGTGAAAATATCTCAAATTAAACATTTGAATTCTTACAACTGTTTGTAAGTCTTTTTTTACATTCAGTTAAAATCTTGTATAATACTTATTTTAATAATACTGTTTATATGACACATTCAAAAATTCAAATGTTTACTGATGGTTCATGTCTCAATAATCCTGGACCTGGTGGATGGGCTGCCTTGTTAAGGCACAACAATAAAGAAAAAATCTTTAGTGGTTGCATGTCTGAAACAACCAATAATCAAATGGAATTAATGGCAGTCATAGAAGGATTGAAAGTATTAAAAAAACCCTGTGATATTGAACTGTTTTCTGACTCAAAATATGTCATTGACGGATTTACTAAATGGATGGATGGATGGAAGAAAAGAAATTGGAAAAAATCAGATAAAAAACCGGTGCTAAACCAAGAGTTATGGAAGCAACTGGATAAAAATGCCATTGGCCACAATATTAACTGGCACTGGGTTAAAGGCCATTCTGGTCACCCTGAAAATGAAAGAGTAGACCAAGTTGCAAGACAAGAAGCTGAAAATTTAAAGGCTGAGCAAGTATGATTAACACAGGCAGGCAAATTATGCTTGATACTGAAACAACAGGTATCTCTATTCATCAAGGCAATAGGATTTTAGAAATTGGTGCGGTAGAAGTTATTAACCGAGAAATATCAGGTTCTTCATATCAACAATATATTAACCCAGAGAGAGACAGTGAACCAGGAGCACTAGAAGTGCATGGTATAACGACTAAATTTCTATCAGATAAGCCTGTTTTTTCAAGAATAGTTGATGATTTTATCAATTATGTAAAAGGAGCTGAATTAATTATTCACAATGCGCCATTTGATGTTGGTTTTCTTAATCATGAATTTAGTTTGTGTGGAAAAAATATTAAGCTTGAAGAGATTTGTACTGTCACAGACTCACTCGAATATGCCAGAAATAAACACCCAGGAGCGCGTAATTCTCTAGATGCTTTGTGTAAAAGATATGGCGTTGTAAATGAGCACAGAACATTGCATGGAGCATTGCTTGATTCACAAATTTTAGCTGAAGTTTACCTGATGATGACGGGCGGACAAACAAAACTTAATTTGGATGATGATAATAAAAATGATCTATCTACTGGTTTTGCAATTGATTTGAATAATTTGCCTCCATTAAAGACTGTTAAGGCCAATGCTCATGAGATCGAAAAGCACTTAGAGTGGTTAAATAAACAATCAGATAATGGAAAAAAAGAATTTATATTTAACAAACAAATTAATCATGAAAACTGAATAAATGTACGATGAGTATTTTGGAAAAAATAAGAGATAAATTAACTGAATTATCTCAACAACAAAAACAAAAATATAACTTTGATGCCTCTGCTTATAACGACCCGATAGCAGAAAAAACTGACTGGACACCTTTAAAAGCTGGAGGGGCAAATTTTCAAACACACAAACTCAATAATCGATCCTCAACAATTCTAGAGTATACCCTTTCAAAAGGAGGAAAAATATTTTTAAGTCTATTTGCTATGATTGGGATTTTAGTCATTTTGGTCGGCTTATCTCCTTTGATTAATGGAACAGTTGAAAGTATTTTTGCCTTTATTTTTGGATCAGTTTTTACAGGTGTTTCTTATTTGATGTATTGGCACATGGGCAAGCCAGTCACATTTGATATGAAAATGGGATTGATTTGGATTGGACAAAAGCCTAAGAAATTTGCCGGTGACATCAAAACTAAAAATATCGTTTACATTAATAACATTCATGCCTTACAAATTCTTTCTGAAAGAGTCAGGGGCAATAAAACAACATATTATAGCTATGAAATAAACCTGGTATTAAACGATGGCAGTCGATTTAATCTTGTCGATCATGGAAATCATGCTGAGATATTATTAGATGCCCAAACTTTGTCAACCTTTTTGAATAAGCCTTTATGGAATGCAAGTTAATCTTAAAAAACGTCGATTAGTTCACAAAAAAGTTAAATTGTTGATAAAGTATTATACAATTATAAAACAATGAATTAACTTGACACATTACATATAAATAAATTGGAATAACTAGGTTGGGGGACTGATGTTAAATAGTTTTGCAAAGTCACACATTGGCCAAAGAAAAAACAATGAAGATTCTATTCTGGTTGAAAAAGAAATAGGACTGTACATTGTCGCAGACGGTGTTGGCGGATTAAATAAAGGCGATGTTGCATCGCAGCTGGCTTGTGATATTGTTCACGACAGTATTATTGCTGGAGAAACCTTAAAAGAGGCAATCTATATTGCTCATCGCAGTATTATTAGCCAAATAAAAGGCAATACAGAAAAACAAGGGATGGCAACTACCATTGTTGCAGCTTTATTTAATGAAAATTCTTATGAAATTGCTTGGGTTGGTGACTCTCGGGTTTATTTATGGGAAGACAAACTGCAATTATTGACCAAAGATGATTCTTATGTTGAGCTGCTTCTAGAAAATGGACACATATCTGTAGATGAATTAGATACACATCCTGACAGAAATATTATTTCCCAAGCACTAGGAATTGAACGCAAAGAAATTAGAATTCACAGTAATTTCGGCACACTAGAAAAAGGCCAAACATTACTCATTTGTTCTGATGGCTTATACACAATAGCCAAAGAACCAGATATTATTAACTGTTTTAAAAATCACACTGACATCAAAGACATTACTGAGGAACTAGTAGATTTAGCTGTTGAAAAAGAAGGCAAAGACAATATTTCATTGATTGGAATTAATGCAAATAATATCAATTCAAAATCTAAGGACGTTCAAAAACCCATAATTTTTCGAGAGTTTGACGGTCAAACGGGTAACCGCATTGTTGATGTGTTTTCAAAACAACAAGAAATAGAAACTGATCCTGAGTTAATTGATCAAACAACTTTTACTGATTTGTCTGAACAAGATCGTAACAGACTAGACGCTGCAGCAGAAGAGGAAGAAGAGTCTGAGTCTAAATCATTCAATTATACTGCTCCTATCATTCTTGTCTCTGTTCTTATAGTGATAGCCTTGTTTTTTATTATGAACAATTCTTAATCAATAACTCAATCGAATTGACTTATAAATTTTCCAACTGACTTTTGAGTTTCAGTAAAAGCATTGTTGGCGTTTGTCTGATTGTTCAGTTGGCTTGATAAGGTCTTTAAATTAGATTCTAAAGCCATAGCACCGCATGTTTGGCATGAGCCTCGAATTTTATGAATGATATTTCTACTTTCAACACTATTCGAAATTTTAATAGATTGTTCTAATAAGTTCATTTGGATAGGGAGTTCATTGATGAACATCTTAATTAATTTATGCATAATTTCATCATCGCCGTATGCATAATTTAGGGCTTGTTCTTGATCAAATATTTTTATGTTGTTATCTAGAATACAAAATTTTTCTAGGTTTTCCTTAAGCAGAGCAGGGCTAGCAGGTTTTAAGATAAATCCATCAAAATTATTGTGAGTTTCTTCAACTAGGGTTTCTGCTGAGATTGCTAAAATGGGTGTAGAGTAATGATTTTTAAATTCTTTAATTCTTTTTGAGGCTTCATAGCCATCCATTTCTGGCATTCTAATGTCCATAAAAACAAGACTAAAATCTATTTTTGAGGCAGCCTCTACGGCCTTTTTTCCACTTTCTACAGCCGTCACTTCACACCCTAATTTTTTTAATGCCATTGTGAAATATTGACGGTTGATTTGATTGTCATCAACAACTAATATATTGATCTTTTCTTGCATAATTACCTTCCTTTGTAAAATCATTGTGATTATATATAAATTTTACATTCATATGATGTAAAATTCAACCATGACAATGGCAAAACTTTTCTTCATCGTGTTTATTTTGATGTGCTTCAAAATTGGACAAACAAGTTCCTGGGAAGTAAAAGATTTGCAGATGAGTTCAAAAAATAATGCATTGCTATTGCAATTAAATTCAATAAAATTACCTAACAATAATGGCCGTTTAGATAAAATTTCTTATCAGTGTGCTTCTTCCTTTAAAATATTTCCTATTCATCGTTGTTCAGATGGTTTGGTTTCTTTTAAATACCTTAATGTGCTTCATGAATTCAATCTAAATGGTTGGTTTGATTTTGCTTTAAACCAATGGGAAATAGAATTAAGTAGTTTATCCAAGGCATTGATTATTAAACATAATTCAAAAAAAAATAATACAGTATCTATCCAACTAAATCACATGCCAATTGATGAATTTGTTACATTAACCAAAGATACCTTATCTCTTAACACAGATACATTAGATGGTAATCTCACTGCAGAATTTGAATTAAATTTAAATGAAATCTTTAGTATGACGGGTGAATATAAATTTGAAAACTTTGATTGGGAATCAGAAGACAGTGAATATGTTTTAGCTAACACCCAAATTAATGGAAGCTTCGTACTGCGTCCAGTGAATCATGAATATGAGTTATTGAATAGTTTATCTATCATATCAGGGGAGGGATTGGCAAAAGACATTTATTTAGTTTTTGAAAAAGATATGTTTACCATTAATTCAGTGCTTGGCATTGATAAAGAATTTGAAATGAATGGTTTAGCGATTAATTTAGCATTAACCGATGCCATCAATATTGATGTCGAAGTTCTCGATATTGAAAAACAAACAATGAATATCCAATATGACATACAAGATATGTCACTTATGTATCAAAAGTATTTAAAGTCATACCTTTCAATTATTGGTATTTCAAAAGTGGAAGTAGATGGTGAAATTGCAGGTGAATTAAAAATTAATTCTGGGGCAATTCAATCAGTTCATGCTGTTATTAAAAGCATGTTCATGGAAATTGAATCAAAAAAAATAGAAGTCAATAACCTGAACTCTACCATTAATTGGCACAATAAAGAGGAAGTTTTAACTTCAAACTTTTCGTGGGATGCTTTATTACTGGCTGGAATGCCAATAAACCAATCAGAATTACAAGTCTTTTCATCAGGACAAGAGTTAAGCGTAAAAAATAATTCTAAAATTCCGATATTTGATGGCAGCATTGACATCAATAGGCTTGAAATGAAAGACATATTTGAACCTGAGATAAATATTAAATTTGATGGTGAAGTGCAGCCTATTTCACTCTCATTAATTACAGAAAAGATGGGCTGGCCTGTCATGAAAGGAAATATTTCAGGTAAGATTCCAGGTATGAATAAGACAGGAGATGTGATTACATTTGATGGTATATTAGAATTGAGTGTTTTCAATGGAACGATGACTGTTAAAGACTTATCTATAGAAAGATTATTTGGAATTGCGCCTGTTATTGCAGCTGATATCACTTTTCAAGATATTAGTTTGTTACAATTGACCAGCACTTATGACTTTGGTGATATTACAGGCAATGTTAATGGGTTCATCAATAGAATGCGCATCACAAATTGGAAAGCTGACCGATTAGATGCCTATATCGAGTCACAAAAAGTCAAAGGAGTTAAACAGCTTATTTCCCAAAGAGCCATTGATAATATTTCAAGCATTGGCGGTGTGCAAGGTGCTTTATCAAGGAGCTTTCTGAGCTTTTTTGATGCTTTTAGATACAAAAAAATTGGTATAGGCTGTAAATTAAGAAATTCAATTTGTGAAATGAAAGGATTAAAGAACAGCACTACTAATTATCAGATTGTAGCCGGACAAGGTTTGCCATCGATTAATATTTTTGGTTATAGAAATTATATTGATTGGCAAATATTTTTAGACAGATTACTCAACGCAAGTTATTAATATGATTGCATCAAATAATATACTCTACAGCTTCAGAAGGTGTCCTTATGCGATTCGAACCAGAATGGCATTGTCATACTCAAATATTCACTATGAACACAGAGAAATACTGTTAAAGGATAAACCTCAATCTATGCTAGATTTTTCAAGCAAAGGCACTGTACCTGTATTAGTTATTAAAGATTTTGTAATTGATGAAAGCTTAGATGTTATGCTTTGGGCATTAAAAAAACAAGATTCAGAAGATTGGATGTTAAAGCAAACCAGAATATCAGAAGATGAAATTTTAGACTGGATAAACAAGTGTGATCTTCAGTTTAAGCCAATTCTTGATCAATATAAATATTCTGACAGACATCCATTATCAGAAAACCAATACCGAGAACAATCGCTGTGGTTTCTTGAAAGTTTAGAGTCACAACTTAAGTCCCACAAGTTTCTATTATCTGAAAAAATCAGTTTGGCTGATGTTGCTATATTCCCATTTATTAGGCAATATGCTTTCGTTAATAAGAGTTGGTTTGATACCAATGAATATGTTCATTTACAAAATTGGCTAAATCATTGGTTGAACTCACCTTTATTCCAATCGGTCATGAAAAAACTGCCGCTTTGGATAGAAAAATAAAAATTTACTTTTTTCTGAGAAATTTTCAAGTTAAGATGCATTTTTTTAAATAAGCGCCTGATTTACGTTCAGGTAAGCACAGACTATGAAAAAGCAACAAATTGTCGTTACGGCACTCTATCATTTTGTCCGATTGGAAAACTACAAAGATTTACGTCAACCCTTATTGGATATCATGTTATCCAATAACATAAGAGGCACTTTGCTTCTGGCAGCTGAGGGTATAAATGGAACCATTGCTGGACTAGAATCAGATACTCAAACGGTGTTAGATTGGCTCAAAGAAGACCCAAGGCTTTCAGGTTTTGATTCAAAACAGTCATTCACCAGTGAAATGCCTTTTTATCGCACTAAGGTTAAAATCAAAAAAGAAATAGTTACAATGGGTGTTGAAGGCATTGATCCAAATTTAAAAGTTGGAAGATATGTAAAACCTGAGAACTGGAATGCACTTATTTCAGATCCAGAAACATTATTAATCGATACCCGCAACGATTATGAATATCAAATTGGAAGTTTTAAAAATGCGGTAAATCCAAATACTGACACCTTTAGAGAGTTTCCAAAATATGTGGAACAGAATCTTGATCCCAAAAAGCATAAAAAGGTAGCGATGTTTTGTACAGGAGGAATACGGTGTGAAAAATCAACAGCATTTTTAATGGAACAAGGCTTTGAAGAGGTTTTTCATCTTCAAGGTGGTATCTTAAAATATTTAGAACAAGTTCCCAAAAACAAAACTATGTGGCAAGGAGAATGTTTTGTATTCGATAACAGAGTAGCCGTTAATCATGACTTGGAAAAAGGTCAGTATGAACAATGTTATGCCTGTCGTTATCCGATTACAAGTGAAGAAATGGAAAGCGAACTTTATGAGGAGGGCGTCAGTTGTCCACACTGTTTTGATAAAGTTACTGACCAACAAAAGCAGAGATTTGCAGAACGAGAAAAACAAATTCTTTTGGCAAAAGAGCGTGGCGAAGAGCACATCGGTGCAACAGTATCTGAAACAATTCAAATACGTCATGCTGAAAAATTAAAGAAAAAACAAGAAGCCAGATCCAAAAATTAATTAAATTTATTGCTATTTATAGATAAATTGAAAAAATATTTAAATTATGGCTAAATTAGTATGTTTGCTCTAGACATTTACATTTAAATGGGCAACATTAATTAATTAGGAAAAAATATTATGACAGTAAAAAAGACATTAAAAAAGAAAGCTAGCGTTAAAAAAACTGCGACTAAAGCAGTTAAAGGTAAATCAAATGTAGCTGAAAACATTATGGGTTCAGCAAACGAAATTTGGTTAGCTGGTTTAGGCGCATTTGCTAAAGCACAAGATGAAGGTAAAAAAATATTCAATAAACTTGTTGATGAAGGCAAAGGTGTAGAGAAGGTCATTAAAAAGAGTTCAGAATCAGCTACAAAAGAAGTTGTTTCAACAGTATCAAAAGTAAAAGGTAAAGCCACTCAAAGTTGGGATAAATTAGAAAATATTTTTGAAAAACGTGTTGAAAAAACATTGCTAAAATTGGATATTCCTTCTACTGAAGAAATAAGCGCTTTATTAGATAAAGTGGAAAATTTAGCCAAAGAGGTATCTAAGTTAACTGGTTCTTATGTAAAAGATGTAACAACAGCTACAAAGAAAGCAGCCACTAAGAAAGCTCCAGCAAAAAAAGCACCAGCTAAAAAAACAGTTGCTAAAAAAGCACCAGCTAAAAAAGCCGTTACTAAAAAAGCCCCAGCTAAGAAAACTGTAACGAAAAAAACAGTGGCCAAAAAAGCGCCAGTGAAAAAAACTGAAACTAAAAAATAATGTTTTAAATTTCGTGTGATTGACAAAGATCACTACTGAAATAGGAATAAATCCCGATATGGTCTAGGACAATATCGGGATTTTTTTATGCGTCAATTGGTTTAAGAAACTCTTGCCACTGACCATCTTTTAATAGGGTTGTCATGTTCCCTTGAGCATCAAATATTCCTTGTGCCAAATGACTTTTTTGCATTTGTAGCTTTTGGATTTTTTGCTCGACTGTTCCCTTTGTTATCAGCTTATAGACGAATACATTTTTATCTTGGCCAATTCTGTGTGCTCTATCACTGGCTTGAGATTCAGCGGCTGGATTCCACCAAGGATCAAAATGAATAACAGTATCAGCAGTAGTTAAATTTAATCCTGATCCGCCCGCTTTTAAACTAATCAAAAATACGGGATAATTCCCAGCTTGAAATTTATCAACTATTTCGCCTCGTTTATTCGATGGGGTTTTTCCTGTTAGCTTTAAACTTTCAATACCTAAATGAATAAGATGTTGTTCAATAATATCTAGCATACTTGTAAAAGATGAAAATAATAAAATTCGGTTACCTTCTTCAATCATGTTCGGTAATACAGTACTGAGCCAATTTAGTTTTGCAGAATCTTGTAAATTAGCAACTGATTCTAGTTTTAAAAGAGCAGGGTGACAGCAGACTTGTCTAAGTCTGAGCAATGCATTGCCAATAATAATCTTATTTTGGCCCCCATCATTATTGGATTGAGACTTATTCATGGCATTTTTTATTTCATCACTCATTGTTAAGCGAATGGTTTCATAGAGGTTTGCTTGTTTTTCATTTAATTCAATGATTTGAATAATTTCTGTTTTATCAGGCAGTTCTTTAGCGACTTTAGTTTTGGTTCTTCTGAGCATAAAAGGAGCGACTCGTTGACTTAGATCTTTTTGGCGATCACTGTCTCCAGCTTTTTCAATCGGAATCTGATAAATGTGCTCAAATTGTTTTTGAGATCCTAAAAATCCAGGCATTAAAAAATTAAAAAGTGACCACAACTCACCCAAATGGTTCTCAATTGGTGTTCCACTTAAACACAGCCTTTGACTAGAATTGATTGAACTGGCAACTTTAGCAGCACGGGTTTTTGCATTTTTTATGGCTTGTGCTTCATCAAGAACATGCAAATGGAAGTGAAACTCAGTTAATTGTTTTTGATCACGAATCATGACTCCATAACTGATAATAATTATATCGATTTCATTAATTAATTTGTATTGGTTTTTTCTGTTTTGTCCAGAAAGAACCAGAGAACTTAGGCTTGGGGCGAATTTCTTAATTTCAGATTGCCAATTACTTAATAAGCTCGTTGGAACCACAATGAGACACGGTGATTTTAATTGTCCTGAATTCTTCTCATGCAGAATATGAGTCAGTACTTGGAGAGTTTTACCTAATCCCATATCATCAGCCAAAATCCCTCCTAAACCGTGATTACTGAGAAACTGTAACCATGCAAAGCCTGTGCGTTGATATTCTCGAAGGGCAACAGTTAAGTTTTTGGGTGTGGCAATGATTTGCAAGCCCACTCCTTGATCTAATTCTTTGGCCTTTTTCTTGAGCCATGCATCGCCTTGCCATTTTAAATTAACAGGCTCAGGCATTTTTTTATCATGGTGTGCTTTATTTATAAATACATCGTTAAGTTGATTGATTCGCATTAATTGAGATGAAGACATGGTCAAATTATTGTTAACATTAAGCGAATTTGAATCATAGAGCTCAGATAAAGTTGAAACAATTTGTTTTAACATGTCATTATTTAACCCAATATTTGCTCCATCTTCTAGTTTTATATTGAAACTTTGTTGTTTGGAATTTAGGAGTTTGCCTGATTGAATGGCCTTGACTAAATGCGGTAAAATATTGATAGACTCACCATCAATGGTCACTCCAAGTTCTAAATCAAACCAATTGTTTGATAAATTTGAATGTTTCTGCTTATTAGCTTGTTGGTTTTTTATGTTGACATACCAATCACTGATTTGTGTTTGATTCATTCTGAAACTGTCATCAATGGTTACTTTCCATCCATCGAGTTTCAACCCAAATAAAAGACAAGCATACTGGCTAAACTGCTTGTCTAGATGACGGTCATTCAAGTGAAAATCAGAGATGATTATTTTTTCAAAGTGAGCATACAATGAATCTAAGTTTTCTATCTGTCGTAAATATCCTGCCATTTGATTTAAGAGCTGAGTTTCTGGAACGATTTTTCCAGATGACAAGTCAGCAAATGTAAATTCTCTGGATTGATGAAAAAAGCTTATATTGGCTACATCAATTTCATAATAATGTTGTTTGACTGAATGAACGGCCTTCTCATGGCTACTAATTTTTAAGTGTGGAATGATAGGTGTTTTGCAGACATCAATTGCAACGGGTTGTGAAAATGTTGCGGATTTAGTGGCTATGGCATTTTCATTGATAGACAGATAAAAATTTTTAAATATAAATAAAGAATTTGGATTGATGATGCTGACATTTTGATCATATTCTAATGGAGATCGGTATACGGCTTTCCAAAAGCACCTTCCGGTTAACAGTATCTGATGAAACAACTCGCCGTCACGATCAGGCTTTAATGAAAATTGGTGTTGCTTTATGAGTGAATTATTTAACATTAACTGCAAGATAGATTGATCCGCAATCGTCACAAATTTAGGCAATGGATTGTTATGCAATAAATTAGAATCCAAGGGAGCTTTTAGAGAATATCGGCCCTCAGTGCTAATATAGGCTTTGTGTAAGGCGACATGATAAGATTTATTAACTTCATCATAATCCAACAAATAGATTAATCTGTGCCTGGCCATATTCGGGTATGGATCATGAATTTGTTTGTTCATCCAGTTAGAAAAAGTTTCTGCAATATTTCTACTGGCTTGTAATTGTTGCGTAAAAGGTGGCAATTGATCAATTTTAGCCTTGCTAGCTATCACTAATGCAGCTAAATGAATACAAGGGGCTTGCAATTCACAATGACAACTACCAATAACCTCATCTACTTCTTTGCTCAAAGGCCAACCAATACTGAGCTTATAAATTCCTGATTCATCCTCAATCATTGCTGTAACTAATTCAAGCGATTCTTTGTGTTGCCATTTAATCAATTGGTCATTGAGCAACAATTGAGTGGCTTTATACAGCGTCTCTTCTGTAAACAACTGCTGTAATTGTCCTTTAGGGCCTTTGAATCCCATGGGTATTTTAATCATTTAACTGGTA
>JBGCFT010000150.1:0-13062 GCA_045107085.1 Marinicellaceae bacterium
GCTATTGATGGGTTATTGATGGCACATCAAGCTTTACAAGATACAGTTAATTCAAAATTTCAAAATCAATTTAATCACATAATTGCTGCACGTTGGGCCGAGTTGGTTTATAACGGCTATTTTCACGATCCTCATAAATACGATTTGGAAGCTTATTTAATGAGCTCTCAATCTCATGTTACTGGCGAAGTGACATTGTTTACCGAAGGCGGTTGCCTCATTGCCAGTGCAATAGATTCAGAATATATTGTACAGGATGAAGATTCAGTATATGCTCAATCAGCAACTTGGTCACCTGATGATGCTTTGGGTTTTATCAAACTCGCAGGACAGGCCACTACACTGGTAAATAAAGTCAGAAGAGGACAATACAATGATAAATAACATACTAAAAAATTTAGATTTTCTTATTCAACAAGACACTCAAAATCCACCCCGAAAAATTTGTCAAGATGACTTGTTGTATCAACATCTGACCAGTCACTTTGGATCTTTTGGATTTGAGGTTGAAATTACTGATCTTGGTGAAGGGCATGTTATATTTTATGCAAAAAAAGGAAAACCCAGTGTCTTATTTAATGTGCATTTGGATACTGTTCCAGTCACGTCGAGTACCTTAGATGATTGGAATCATGATCCATTTAAATTAACCATAGATGCAGGTAAAGCTTATGGTCGAGGCAGTTGTGACATAAAAGGAGCAGCAGCTTGTTTGATGGAGCTGGCTAAATCATATGACAACATGGCTGTACTTTTTACCAGTGATGAGGAAGGTGCGAATGGTTGTTGTGTTAAAAATTTCATCAAAGAAACCGATTTATCTCAATATCATCAAATGGTTATTGCTGAACCCACTTTATCGCAAGCTGTATTATCGCACAGAGGTTATTTATCGACTTATGTTGAGTTTTATGGCGAATGTGGACATTCTTCAATGGCCATTGCTCTCAAATCAAATGCGATTCATAAAGCCAATCACTGGCTAACAAATGCTCTTGAATATGCTCAAAGCTTTGTTAATGATCAAAACCCTGCGGGCATTTGTTTTAATGTGGGCGTTGTTAAAGGCGGCGAAAAGAACAACATGATTGCAGAAAAAGTTAATCTGGATTTTAGTGCCAGAGTGCCTGCAGGCATGTCTTCTAAACAAGTATTTGACGAATTAAAAGCTTTTGATTCTGAATCTCGATGGACAGCAGGCATGATGGCACCGCCATTACCTGCTGATAATCAAAATGACAAAAGCGCATTAGAATTTTGTAAAGAACACCATCTTCAAATTGCAAACCCCGTCGATTTTTGGACGGAAGCTGCACTTTTTTCACAGGCGGGTTTTCCCGCTATCGTCTTGGGACCGGGCAATATTAAGCAAGCGCATACCATAGATGAATGGGTAGAAGTGTCTCAGTTAGAAAAAATTGCACATATTTATGCAGGGATACTTGATCATGAAAACTAACCATAAACTCGTTAAAAATGTATTAATGCAATTGGGTAATTCAACTGAAGCTCAGTATTATTTAGATCAATACAGCAATATAAATCAGCCAAAGTTCGCAGTAGTTAAAATCGGTGGCAATGTTATTGCTCAAGAGTTAGAGCAATTGGCTGAATCCTTATCACTCATTACTCAATTAGGCATGCTTCCCATAATTTTACATGGGGCTGGGCCGCAAATTGATGCAGCAATCAAAAAGCAGGAATTGCCAGTCAATAAGATTGATGGATTAAGAGTTACTGATGAAAAAACTATTAAAATTATTGAACCTGTAATTCACGATGTTCACCAGCAGTTATTGACAGCACTGAAAAATGAAAACATTAATACTAAAAGCTTATTCAATAAGGTCTTTACCTGTGATTATCTTGACGAGCAAAAATATGGCTACGTCGGCAAAATTAAACAAGTCTGGAACGATGAAATAAATGCTGCCATAATTAATAAACAAGTGCCAGTACTGAGTTGTCTGGGGCATGATGATAACGGAAAAGTCATGAATATTAATGCAGATATTGCCATGCGCAAATTGGTATGGAAAACCAATCCCGCTAAAGTGATATTTGTCACTCCCACAGGAGGTTTACTTGATGAAAAAGAACGCATTATTCCAGCGATTCAATTAAGTAATGAATATGATCACTTGATGCAACAACCGTGGTTGCATTCTGGAATGAAACTCAAAATTCAACAAATATACCAATTACTCAAACCAATGCCTAGAAAACTCAGTGTTTCGATCACTTCTGCTAATCAATTGGGAAAAGAGTTGTTCACACATAAAGGTCATGGAACATTTGTTTCTATGGGTGAGAGTATTAACCACCATCAAGTCGTTGGTTCCAGCATTAAACTTAAACTCATCAGCTTGTTACAATCAACATTTGGCAAAAAATTAAAAAATGACTTTTTTGATACTTTAGATGTGATGTCAGTTTTTGTTTCGGATTCAGGGCAAGCTTTAGCTTTGGTGACAAAAGGAGAAGAAGGCAAGCCCTATTTAAATAAATTTGCAGTCACTACTCAGGCACAAGGTCAGGGATTGGGTAAGGCAATTTGGGAAAAGATGTTGGACTATTATCCCGTAATTTATTGGAGATCAAGAAGTAACAACAAAATTAATCCGTGGTATTATAATCAAGCCGATTGTTCCTATAAAGACAAGGGTTGGGTGGTGTTTAGTTGTGGCATGCCATTATCTGAGGCCATCTCCTGTATGCAGGCAGGTGCGCAATATGCCGATAGCTGGCAGCAAGCCTCATGATTAGGGTGGCATTAGTTGGTGCGCGAGGATATGTTGGATTTGAATTGATTCAATTAATAGACATTCATCCTCATGCGCAATTGGTTGCAGCTTATTCTCGTGAATTTGTTGGCAAAAAAGTGTGTGAAATTGTTGATGGTTTTTCTGATGAAGCATTGTGTTATTCTGCAGACAAGCTTGAAAGTCTATTGGATTTAGATCTTGATGTGGTGTTTTTAGCCTTACCGAATAATATTGCTGCTCACTACAAAAAACAATGGCTTCAAATGAGCCGTAATACTTGTATTATTGACCTTAGTTCAGATTTTAGATTTGATAATCATTGGATTTATGCACAGCCTGAAACTTGTTCAGATAAAATTAGTGGACAAAATTTGATTGCAAACCCAGGATGTTATGCCACCGCTGGACAATTAGGATTATTACCTTTAATTGATAACATTGATGGTTCAGCAAATATCTTTGGAGTCTCAGGTTATAGTGGCGCAGGCAGTGAGCCTTGTGATAAAAACAATCCAGAAAAACTCAAAGGGAATTTAATGGCTTATCAATTAATTGACCACATCCATGAAAAAGAAATCAGTCAAGTATTGGCACAGCCAGTTCACTTTATGCCACACGTGGCTGAATTTTTTAGAGGCATTCATTTAACCATTTCAATCAATTTAAAAAAGTCCATCAGACTAAGAGAAGTGGCAGAGATTTATAAAAACACCTACCAAAAATTTGAATTTATACATGTCATAAAAGAAACTCCAGAAGTTCAACATGTCCAAAACACTCACAATGTCATAATAGGTGGCTTTGCTATTCAAGACAAACATTTGGTTTTATGTGTTGTGATTGATAATTTACTCAAAGGTGCCGCGACTCAGGCGATACAAAATATGAATATTTCATTAAGTAAACAATATGATCTATCAATGAATACAGGAATAGAAAATGAAAAATAAAAACTACTTATGGAGCGATACAGAAGATAAAAGTATCGATGAAGAATTAATGGAGTTTCTAGCAGGACAAGACATTAAGTTAGATAAACATCTATTTGTGTTCGATATCATTGCAACTCAAGCACATATTGGTGGATTAAAAACAATCGGCATTTTGACCCAAAATGATTATCAAAAGCTATACGAATGTCTAGATGAGTTAAAATTGCTATTTGAAAAAGGCCAATTCAACTTGGACAACAGTTATGAGGATGGACATTCAGCAATAGAGTTTTACTTGACTAAAAAACTGGGAGATTTAGGAAAAAAATCACACACAGGTCGCAGTAGAAATGATCAGGTTTTAACTTGTTCAAGATTATTTATGAAGCATAATTTAAAAGATATACTGGGCTTAAGTCAATCATTGGCGCAATTGATTTTAGATATGGCTGAAGAACACAAAGAAACCGCTATGCCTGGTTACACGCATTTACAACGTGCGATGCCCAATAGTGTTGGCATGTGGCTGGCTAGTTTTGCTGAAGGTTTGATAGATGACTGCTATTTATTGCAGTCTACTCTTAATTATATCGATTCTTCACCATTGGGTACAGCAGCTGGTTTTGGTGTGCCTTTGGACTTGCCTCGAGAAAGTGTGGCTCAGGAACTTGGCTTTAATCGAGTGCAAGTAAACCCTATGTATGCTCAAAACTCTAGAGGTAAATTTGAATTGGTCGTATTGCAAAATTTGTATCAAGTCATGTTGACTGTACGTCGTTTTAACTGGGACTTAAGTCTTTTTATGACACAAGAATTTAATTTTGTTTCTCTTCAAAAGTCACATACCACGGGTTCTTCAATTATGCCAAATAAATCCAATCCTGATGTGGTTGAGCTTATGCGTGCTGCTTTATCTGTAGTTGAAGGAGCCATGGCACAAATTCAATCTTTGATTTCATTACCTTCAGGTTATCATAGAGACCTGCAGATGAGTAAAGAGCCCATGATCAAAGGAATGTTAATCACAAAGCAAGTATTGAAGTTATTGCCTGGATTGATGCGTGCATTGGTTTATAATCAAGAAAAAATGGCCGCTAGCATTACATCTGAAATGATGTCGACGGATGAAGCCTTAACACAAGTAAAAACAGGCATGAGTTTTCGTGATGCTTATGGAGAAGCTAAGAATACTCAATCTGCTATCACATATAAGCAATCGTTAAAAGATAGAGTGTCTTTAGGTGGTGCCTCTAATTTAGGATTACAAATTATTCAAAAAAGACTAGATAAATTAACATAACAAGCCATCAAAATCCTTGCGTTTACCATAATTTCACATATCTTGAGTTATTGTGAGCAAAAATTTAAATCGTAAAAAATAACTTTATACTTGCATTTGTTATGGTGTTGTACTATAGTAGTACACTACTTAGCAAGTACAATAATTAATAATGGCTTAACAATACTATGAAAACACATATCAATCAATTATTTACAATCGTCAGCTTTTTTTCGTTATCACTAACCACCACATTGGTTATTTCATGGGGAATCAATGGTTTGTTGAGCGAAAAGGAAATGACAATAACTCAATGTATGACTCCAACAACCACAGTTATCAATGCATCAGAAGTGAACACATGTCCAATGATTAACGATACGGCATTGAAAGTTATTGTACCAAAATCAAATATAAACCCTATAATTAATATAAGTGGATAAATAAATGAGTTTCCAGTGGAATGACAAAGAGCCCATCTATATGCAATTGAAAGATCAAATTCGCAGTATGATACTGGTGGGTGACTTAAAAGAAAATGAAGCTTTGCCTTCAGTCAGACAAGTGGCAGCAGATTATCAACTAAATCCAATAACCGTGTCTAAGGCATGGCAATTTTTAGTTGAAGAAGGGTTGGTTGAGAAAAAGCGCGGGCTAGGGATGTTTGTTAAAGAAAATGCCAGAGAGCAATTAATGGAATCCGATCAAAATGAATTCATGACGATCGAATGGCCCATGATTAAAAATAGAATTAACGACCTTAATTTAGATGTAGATATACTAATAAAATCATTGCAAGATATTTCAAATTAAAACAGAGAGAAAAAAATGACTCATATGATTACTGCGAGTAATTTGTCAAAAAATTATGGCAAATTTAAAGCGTTAAATAACATAAACTTTTCCATAGGCAAGGGCAAAATTGTTGGACTCATTGGCCCAAATGGAGCAGGTAAAACAACATTATTAAAAGCCATGTTAGGCTTAACAAAATACAATGGTGATCTTGAAGTGATGGGTGTCAATCCATTTAAAGACAGAGCTAAACTCATGGAAGATATCTGTTTTATTGCAGATGTGGCTGTCTTGCCCAAGTGGATTCAAGTAGATCAAGTATTAGATTTTGTAGAACAAACCCATCCTAAATTTTCTCGAGACAAAGCTGAAAAATTCTTGAAAAAAACTAAACTTGGCACAAATCAAAAAGTTAAAGACATGTCCAAAGGCATGATTGTTCAATTGCATTTGTCTATTGTTATGTCTATTGAAGCCAAGATATTAGTGTTAGACGAACCCACTTTAGGATTAGATATAATTTACAGAAAAGATTTTTACGATAATCTATTGAATGATTATTTTGATCATGAACGCACTATCATTATCACCACTCATCAAGTCGAAGAAGTTGAACATATTTTGACAGATTTATTGTTTATTAAAGATGGAGAAATTGTTTTAGATTCTGATATGGAAGAACTCACACATCAATACTTTGAAGTGATGGTTTCTTCAGATAATTATGAAGATGCGATGTCATTTAATCCATTGAATACCAGAAAAATATTTGGCAAACATGTGATGCTATTTAAGAATATCAATAGAGGAGAACTAGAAGCACTTGGTGAAGTTCAGCGCCCAGGCGTTGCAGATTTATTTGTGGCACTATTAAGAGATGAGGTACAGTCATGATCAAAACAATGAAAGCACTGATCCAAAGAGAGTTTTGGGAACACCGCGGGGCATTTATCAAGGCACCTAAAATATTGGGCATTGTCTTGTTTGTCACCACACTAATTGCCTACATAACTATCCGAGTTACCAGCGCAAAAGTAAATGGTGAGGCTGTATTGCAATCAGGGATTTTAGAATTAAAAGGCATGTCTTCATCAAATTTAATATTGTTTTGGGACAGTTTCTTTATTGGGACCTCTACCTTTTATTTTGTGGTTTTATACTTCGTGATGTACTTTTATATGCTGGGTTCATTATTTGATGACCGTAAGGATGGCAGTATCTTATTTTGGAAATCATTGCCTGTCAGCGATACTGAAACGGTGGTATCAAAAGTTTTGACTGCCATTTTATTTGTACCGATTGCCTATACAGTGATTTACTTCTTTGTGATTCTTATATTAATGGCATTTTATTCTATTATCTTGTTATTTCATGGGTTAAACCCTTGGGATTTAGTTTGGTCACCCGCTCAGTTTATTAAGGGAACCATTGTAATGTTTACAGGGACTATGGTTCAAGCATTATGGGCACTGCCTATATATGGTTGGTTGATGTTTTGTTCGGCTTGGTTTAAGAAAAGGCCTTTTATCTATTCAATAATTATCCCTGCAATTCTTGCATTTTCATGGTATTGGTTCAAAGTTTTAACCGCATTACAATTTGCTAATATTACTGTATTTAAATCACCGCTTGTATTTTTAGGACATGCGATGTTTCCCTACACTACTGATTTTCAAGGATTCAGTGGTTTGACTATAGATGATGACACAAGATTAAGTGAGATTTTAGAAAATCTGTTTTATTCAGTTCAGAGATTGGATGTCTTATATGGTGTAATATTTGCAGCTGTCTTAATTTCTATTTCGATTTGGGTAAGAAGATATAGAAATACAACTTAAACTCATTTAGAATGTTCACAAGAATTTAAAGCGGCACTTAGGTGTCGTTTTTTTGTTTTATTTAAAATTGAGACCTTGCATAAATTTATGCCCAATCATTTAAAGCTATATAAATTAAATCAATTTAACATGCGCCATGGTGGTGAGCTGAATAATGCCATATTAGCTTATGAAACTTGGGGTGATCTAAATGCTGAAAAAGACAATGCTATTCTTATATTAACTGGTTTATCTGCTGATTCACATGCGGCTTCGCATAAAAATTCTCGAGATACTGAAGGTTGGTGGGAATATATGTTAGGTCCAGACAAAGCCATAGACACCAATAAATGGTTTGTTATTTGTGCCAGTTCTTTAGGCAGTTGTAAAGGCACTACTGGACCTTGTTCTCCAAATCCAGTATCAAAAGAGCCTTATAAATTCACATTTCCTGATTTGACTTTAGAGGATATTGCCAATTCTACTTTTGACATGGTTCAGTCATTAGGCATAGATAAGCTTAAGTGTGTTATTGGTCCTTCCATGGGTGGAATGACAGCACTGGCTTTATTGTTACAATACCCAAATGCAAGCCATCACATGATAAATGTTGCATCAGGATGTCATTCTCAACCTTTTAGTACGGCTATTCGTTCATTACAAAGAGAAGCCATCTTACAAGATGTCAATTTTAATGATGGCAATTACTCGAGCAATCAATGGCCTGTTCAAGGCATGAAACAGGCCCGAAAGTTAGGCATGTTGTCTTATCGATCTGCAAAAGAGTGGAAAGAAAGATTTCCCCGTTCTTTGAGACAACGCCCAAATAAACCCTTTGGCATAGAGTTTCCTGTAGAGAGTTATTTAGAGCACCACGCCGAAAACTTTGTGCATAAATTTGACCCCATCAGTTATATTTATTTATCCAGAGCCATGGATTGGTTTGATGCGTTTGATTATGCCAAACACGAAAGCCATAATCCATTTTCTAAAGTCAATCTAGATTCAGCTTTGATTGTTGGGGCTAACAGTGATCTTCTATTTCCGCAAGAGCAACAACAAGAAATGGCGCGGTTATTAAATGAATCTGGTTGTCCAACCGATTGCAAGATTACTGATTCGATTCAAGGCCATGATTCCTTTTTGGTTGATGAAGAGAATTATTCAGCCATTATTTCAAAATATCTAAATCAAATATGATTCTGTCCAACTCATTGGACAGAATCATTGATTGAGTCTATGAAGACTGTGGAGGCAAATTGTCATCAGGTTTTGAAGAGGGTTTATCATTTCCACCAAATTTTGAGCTGACCCAAGCTCCTGCTTTGTCTTTCATTTCACGGAATTTTTTAGAACCTTTTTCTAATTTAGCTTCCCATTCAGGATTGGGCTCTTGACCTTCAGTCACTTTAAAGAAGACTTGCATTAAAGCTGTCATCGCAAAAGGATCGATTAATGCCGCTTTCAAACTGATAGATGCAACAACTGCAATAATAAATGGCATATACCCAACATCATAATTGCCTGCTTTGATTGTGGCTGCAATTGGCATGAATGTAACAGCAAAGACTAAAAGCGTTAAAACCCAGCTGATAATTGTCACAAATACTGAATTTTTCAAAAAAGTTTTATAATTTTGCGCATACAAGACAACAGCTTGTTTTGAGCCTTCCCAAGGGTTGTCAATTTTATTCCTGATGTTATAGGCCAATATGATTTCATCGACATAAGTCACAGAGTTCTTAACTACGGTATTAATAAATTGAACGATGGGTTTTGGTATTATTGGTAAAAATGTCATAATGCCTGAGAATAACCCCGTAATAAATCGAACAACCTTTTTAATCGCTTGATCGACTAAAAACAATACCGAGGCTTCTTTAAATCTTTCTTTAACAATACCTTGAGCGTAAGTTATTTGGCCTTTACCAGAAGGGATTTCTTCACCATCTAAATGTTTAATAATAACAGCAATATGACCTGCTTTAACCATGTAAAGCAAATATTCACGCACGTAGAACAAAACACCAGAAACCACTGCAAAGCCTCCAAACATGCCATAAAATAGTCCAGTTGCTGATCCATCTTCACCGCCAGCAACACTGCCAACTGACCAGCCAATTCCGGCTCCAGTGCCAGTGCCAATGATATATGCCAAAGTTATTCCAAAATAGATTAAAAATCTAAATAACATAAACTCTTTGGTCTTCCATAGTGCTGAAAATACAGCGCCCATTTTAAAATCCATCATAGTAAATCACCTCTTTTTTTTTAAAGTGTCAGTGCTCTTTAAAATTTATAATTTTCACTAAGGATACTGACATCCTTTCTATTTGATGGGTTTAATTCCCACCGCATTTTTAAGTTTGTGTAAAAAAGGAACTGAGAATTCACGGGCCTTTTCTGCACCACGTAATAGTTCTTTTTCAATCAATTCTGGTTGTTGCATTAATTCATTATACTTTTCTCTGGGCTCACTGAGTTCTGAATCAATGAGCTCATATAGTTCTTGTTTTGCAGTACCCCAAGCAATGCCATCGGCAAATGCTTGCTTAAAATTTTCCGTTTGTTGTTTGCTAGCGAAAGCTTTATAAATATCAAACACAAAAGAATCATTTGGATCTTTAGGTTCACCTGGTTCGAGTAAATTTGTTTTGATCTTCATAATGTGCTTACGAAGCTTTTTTGTTGGTAACCAAAGCGGTATGGTATTGTTGTAACTTTTACTCATTTTTCTGCCATCTGTACCAGGTAGCAAAGCTTGATCATCATCTACAATGGTTTTTGGCATGATAAAGTGTTCTCCAAAATGATGATTGTAACGAGATGCAATATCACGGGTCATTTCTAAATGTTGGGTTTGATCTTTTCCTACAGGGACTTCATCTGCATTAAACATTAAAATATCAGCACTCATTAATACAGGGTAGGAGAATAATCCCATGGTGATACCCTTATCTGGATCTTTCGCTCCTGAATCAATATTTTCAGCAACCAATGCTTTGTAGGCGTGTGAGCGATTCATGAGCCCTTTAGAGCACATACAAGTCAACAGCCATGTCAATTCAGGTATTTCCGGAATATCAGATTGGCGATAAAACATGGCATTGTCATTATTAATACCCAAAGCTAGCCAAGTGGCAGCAATTTCTTTGGTGGATTGAGCAATTTGCTCTGGTTTCCAACATTTTATTAAAGCATGTAAATCAGCTAAGAAAAAATAGCTGTTGTACTCATTTGATTTATTTTTAGTGATAGCAGGTTTTATGGCGCCAGCATAGTTTCCTAAATGCGGTGTGCCAGTTGTAGTGATACCTGTTAGTACTGTTTTCATGAATTTTTTCCAAATATTTACTAAAGACTAAATCTTAAGCATTGTTAATCAACAAATCAATATTACTTATCAATACGGGCATTTTAGTCACTTATTTATTTATCTAAAATGAATACTTAAAGTATGATTTTGTGAACTGCGTTGATTTTTATATGATTAAGGAATTAATACGTTCATTTTCACATTTTAGTGACATTTAATTGTTATAATCATCGATTAATTAATTTTTATGACAATTACAAAGGAGAAATTACTATGAGCTTTGAATTACCCGCTCTACCTTATGCACAAGATGCACTTGAACCACACATTTCAGCTGAAACATTAGGCTTTCATCATGGAAAACATCACAATGCTTATGTGACCAATTTAAATAACATGGTTAAAGGCACTGAATTCGAAGGAAAATCATTAGAAGAGATTATTATGAGTTCTGATGGTGGAGTCTTCAATAACGCTGCTCAGATTTGGAATCATACATTCTACTTTAATGGACTTTCTCCTAATGGTGGTGGAGAACCAACGGGTGAATTAGCCGACAAAATTAATACTAAATTCGGTTCATTTAATGATTTTGTATCGAAATTTACTGCTCTTGGCCTAGCTACGTTTGGATCAGGATGGGTGTGGTTAGTGCAAGATGCCAATGGTGATTTAGATTTGGTTAACACATTTAACGCAGGCACACCAATGACAGATGGCTTGCACGCTTTAATGACATGTGATGTATGGGAACATGCCTATTATGTAGATACACGAAATGACCGTGGAGGTTATTTGAAAAATTTCTGGAATTTAGTAGATTGGGACAAAGCTGCTGCATTAATGAAATAAATTGTGACGCCTCATTCACTCCATGGCATTCGTCCTGAATGCCATGGAATTTAATAACAAATCTATTTATTCAAGTCATTTCTATCATTATATGGACATATTCATATAAAAATTTCACATAAAACAATGTTCATCACAGTTATTTCTGCCTGATTAAGCAATAATTATATAATTATTACATAATCTTCAGGTTTTAAAGATGTTGTTTCTATACACTTTAAGGATCAGAAATGCATTTGAGAAATACTATGGGCCTATTAAAAATTTCAGTTCTATTTTTTGTTATTGTTATCAACCAGTCCATTGCAGGACTTAAATTAGACAATCCGATTATGTTTGTCACCCAATTTCCAATCGCTGCGGACTTCACTTCAATTGGCTCTACTTTTGGAAATCATTCTGGTGAAATCAGTAAAACTGGCAGAGGTGGAGATTTATATATTCGCTATACTGATGGTAGTTTAAGAAATTTAACACGTGAAGCTGATTATGGTGAAATAGGTTTTCAGGGCAATAATTCTATTGCTGTACGTGATCCTGCTATCCATTGGAGCGCAAATAAAGCTCTATTCAGTATGGTCATAGGTGCACCTCCGGTAATATTTGGTGAGAGAAATTATTTTTGGCAGTTATATGAAATCACGGGAATAACTCAAGGTCAAACAGCTGTTATTACACGCTTGGCAAATCAACCGATAGATTATAATAATATTTCACCCATATATGGATCCGATGACAGTATTATTTTTACAACAGACATGCCCAGAACAAAAAATCGATTTAATTATCCTCAAAAAGACGAATACGAATCATCACCAACCAATACAGGATTATGGAAATTAGATCGTTTATCAGGACAAGTGACACTCTTACAACATTCTCCATCTGGTTCTTTTTCCCCATTAATAGACAGTGCAGGGCGTATAGTATTTACCCGATGGGATCATTTGCAAAGAGATCAACAAGCTTCTCCAGTCAATAACATAGAAGCATTTAATTATTTAAGTGAGCCTAGTGATGCCAGCGCCCCAAGAGTGGATAATGTATTGGAGGTATTCCCTGAACCCAGAGCAGAAGAAATTGATTTGCTAATTGGGACAAATCTAGAGGGCCACACCCTTAATCATTTTTTTCCTTGGGAATTGAATCAAGATGGTACAGAAGAAGAAACGTTAAATCATGTAGGCAGGCATGAATTACATAGTTACTTTAATCGAAGTATAAATGATGACGATAATGTGTTGGAATTTATTCCTGGAATCAGTCGCCCAAATACAAACTCTATTCTCAATACTTTTATGTTAGC
>JBGCFT010000151.1:0-20655 GCA_045107085.1 Marinicellaceae bacterium
TGACCTTATTCTTAATATTTCCATTTGGAATTTATTTAATGTGGAAAGGACAGCACTTTAATAAAGACCTGCGCTGGATGCTCACCTTAATGCCAATAATTTCAGCAGTTTATTTTGGCCATGTCATTAAAACAAAGTCTGACGACAATCCCAAAAGTTGCAGTTCAACAATAATCGCAGACGGATGTACTTACCACAGAGATGAAAACTGTAAAGTGGTTGCAAGTAGTTGTGATGAAGAGTAACAATATCAAATTGATAATCTGAAACAAATTAATATGAATCACATTTATTTCAAATAGGAATAAAATAGACCTATCATAGATGTAATCAATTAATTAAAAAGCAGAACCAAAAGTACTTTTAACAGTCATATTCTTATCATCAATAATATATAATTATATGAAGCCTTTTTCAATTCTCATTGTTTTTACACTATTATATAACTCTACAATCTGTGCATCAAACAGAGTTAATTACGATAAAGTGGTGTTTGCAGATTATCAAAACAAAATTTACAAAGTAAGTTACAGAGATATGGGTAATTTAGCCGAAATAAAAAATTTGGATGAGAAATATGTAACACAATCTGACTGGCATCATATTATCAGTGACGGCGAAACTGAAATAGCTAAGGCATTAATTGTAAAGCTGGCCAGTTATTTGCCTAAGGATGAACTGTGGCCCTATATTGAAACTGGATTATTACGCAAAGAAAATAAACTCAATGATTTGGTTGCAGATACAGCGTATTATCATTGGGCACTATTTGAATTAGGTGAAAAGTTAACTTCTATAAGGAGCAAAACTCGATATAGAAAAAATTTAAGTGTCTTAAGCCAATGGAACAGTCTCTTTGCAGAACCAGTAAACCCTAATATAACTGTTAATCAAGCTGTACAGAAATTAATGCTCTTACCGCATGTTGTTGAAAACCAAGATAAAGCCTATGCAAAATCGTTGCGAACAACTATCGCTTTGTCATCAGAAACAGAGCAATTAAAAACACTGGCTTATCACGAGAATCCTCATATTGCTTTGGCCAGTTATTATGCATTAAGTAAATTGATTCCTAGAGAAGTCGCTTTTGATATTCTATCGCATGCTATTTTCAGAGAAGAACAGATTAGCTATTCCTATATAAGTGGTGGAGATGTAATCATGTCAGGGAATAAGCTAACATTAGGTGAGGCCGCTTATGATTTGTTTAGTGATTATCTAAGCACGAAAAATATGAGAAAGATTATGTACCGAGATCCTTTATTAGATTCAAATATTGGTCAAAGAAGGTTTGTTTTAAGGTCGAAACAGGTGTTTTATACAATCATGCACATTGATATTAATTCCGATAATTATAAAGGTATAATTAAAAGGTGGAAATTAAAAGGGCGTTTACATAGATACGAAGTTGAATACTTTAAATATCTAATTAAAACACAAGGATTTATTGAAAGAGCATTACAACAACCGGTTATGACTGAAAATTTAGCTCAAGCCATTATTGAGTTAAGTGATGAAGATGAGTATATTGAAACATTCAATGATAATATTTTTGAATGGGTTTATGTTGCTTTTAAAGTACATAATCCTGCAGCCAAAAAACTTATCCAGTATTTTTTAAGCCAAAACAATCCAAGTATTGCTAGTGATAAAATTTTGAGGTCATTAAATGACCAATACAACTGGCCCAGAGATTGGCAAGTTGAAAAACAAACAGTTAAAGAAATGATGAATGAATGACTAGAACATGAAAAGTTTTATTACTCATATTCCAGTCTTGAATTTAATGATTTCTTAATTGCTGGTGTAGGTGCTAGTTGGATGGCTTTTTCTGCAAATGATTTGGCTTTTTTTCGATTGCCACACCTGCGGTTCAAGTCTGACTGTACTGCGTGATATTGATAAGAATCTAATAACCATTGAGGTATGTTTTGTTTATTCAATTCAGTTAAACCTGCTTGTGCGCCTTGCCATTGTGCCAGCGCGACAACTTTGTTTAATTGATGTAATGCTGATCCTGTGGTTTTTTCGAGCAATTGGTAGCAGCTAACTATTTTATCCCAACGAGTGTGCTCAAATGATGGAGATAAACAATGTTCAATAGCAATACCCGCTTCGGCATGATAGCGGCTAAATTGATTTCCATTGGCGGCTTTGGATAACCAATACAGGCCTTGCTGAATTTCGTTTTGATTCCATAATTTTCTATCTTGATCTTCCAATAACAGTAATTCATTGGAATCATTAATTCTTGCAGATAGACGTGCTCGGTGCAAATGCATGAGTGCTAATAATGCATGAGTTTCTGGATTTTTTCCTACTTTATTTTCTATCAAAATTGTACATAAGCGAATGGCATCATCACACATTTCTTTTCGGATAGTCTGTTGCATATGAGAAGAAAGATATCCTTCGGTGAATATGAGATATATGACCTTATTAACTGCTGACAATCTTACTGAGTGATCAATAATTTTTAATTTTGCAACATCAGCCGCATTGTTTCTTAAATAGTTACGTGCGCGTGAATAACGTTTATAGACATTGGCCTCTGAAGTAAATAACCTAATGGCGATTTCTTTGATGCTGAAACCGCACAGTGTTTTCAGGGCAAAAATCAATTGTGATTCAACTACAATTGAAGGATGGCAAGAAATAAATAGCCAGTTTAAGATGCCATCTTTAAACTCGTTAGTTAATGCTTTTTCTAAGTCATCATGTTCAATGGTTTCTATTGAAGCTTGGTGTTGTTCTAAAATTTCAATTCTTCTATTTTTTTGTCGCAAAACGCCTAAAACATTGTTATGAGCTACTTTATATAACCAAGCATGAGGGTTGTCTGGTACACCTTTTTGCGTCCATGATTCTAATGCAATTAATAAAGCATCTTGCACTGCATCTTCAACCTCTTGAATATGAGAGAAACCAACTTTTTGTGTTAGTACGGTCACTAAATGACCGTACTCATGTCGAAAAAAATGTTCAACTAAATTTTTCAATAAAGTTACTCCATTGGAGGTTGAATCATTTCTCGAATCTCCACACTGGAATCGGGAGATCCAACTCCAGGACTTTCTTTAACTACTTCAATGGCTTTTTGCATGGATTCTGCTTCAATTATCATGTAGCCCCCGATTATCTCTTTGACTTCAACAAAAGGGCCATCTAATGTTTTAGCTTGACTGACTACTTTTCCTGAATCTCCAAGTTTTGAGCCCATGTCATAGATATTATCGGCAAACTTGTCTTTCCAAGCATTGAACTTTGCATACATTTCTTCCATTTGAGATGGTGAAGGAGGTTCACATTTACCAGAAGGGCTTCTTACCACACATAAATATTTTTTCATTGTCATTTTTGTTTCCTCAGTTTTGATTAATTATATATCGATTTAACTATCGATAGAATAAAGATGTTTGAGCCTAAAGAAATTGGACACTTTTTTTAAAAATATAAAAATAATTATTCTTTTTGTTCATTGCATTGTTAAGATATAAAGAATTAAAAAGTGTTTTAGGATTGTTTCAATGACTCAAGTTATTGGCCCTTGCCAATTTGCAGATTTACCAAAGTTTTACCAAGATCAGTTTATCTCGGGTAACATTAAGTCGTTTATTCACTATCATCCCTGTAAATTGCCTCAAAACGCCATTTTCACGGCTATTTTTTTTGGTTTAGCTTATTTGCTTCCTTCATTGTATTTAATCATTCATGGTACTTACACTTTAATTAAAAATCCATCATTAGTTGAGCGTATTTATCAAGACTTAACATCAGGCTTGGGATTCTTGCTGGTTGGATTGGTAATATTTGCGGTGATCGTATTTGGACTCTATAAGCTATTGAAGATGGCATGGTTTTCATTGGTCCGAGCTTATGCTTCCATAAAAATTAACCACGATTTAATTAATAATACTCAACATTATGGATTGCTATTAGATGCAAAGAATTTAGTGTTGAGACATGGTGAACATTTTGATGATTATGTTTGTGCCATATTGCCTAAAGATTCAATTAAATCTTACGCAGTTCATAAAATTCGTGTCTGGTTTCCTAAACACAGTTACAACATTAATGTCGTCACCATTGAGTATGTAAATAATCAAAATGAATTGCAGAAAATAAACATTAATGAACGTTTTGATTTGGATGCATTAGCCATGAAAAAAATAATACACGATTGGGTTTCAAATCAGCCAAATAAGAGTAATTAATGACTGTTAAATTATTCTGGAAAAATCCTTATCAAGCAGAGCTCTCAACTAGTATTTCTGCTGTTGATGGTTCGGTGATTAAATTACATGAAACCATATTTTTCGCTTTTTCAGGAGGCCAAGAAAGTGATTATGGCCGCATAGCGAATATACCTGTGAAAGAAGCCAGAAAAGTAGGGCACGAAATTGAATATACTTTAGCTAAAAAATGTGATTTAACTGTTGGCGATAAAGTAACAGTTAACATTGATTGGCAAAGACGTTACCAATTAATGCGTTTACATTTTGCTGCAGAACTTATTTTAGAAATCATGTACGCTCAATTAAAAGGCTCAGAAAAAATTGGAGCACACATAGCACAAGATAAAGCCAGAATAGATTTTTTGTGGCATGAAAATATCAATCCATTATTACCTAATATTCTAAAACAGGCAGAAGCCATCATTCAATCGGATGTTGCAATCATTAAAGATTATAGCGATAAAGAAAATCAGTTGCGCTTTTGGCAAATTCCGGGTTTTGCTAAAGTTCCCTGTGGAGGAACACACATTAAATCAACGGGAGAAGTGGGTTGCCTGAGATTGAAAAGAAAAAATATTGGAAAAAATAAAGAGCGGGTAGAAATTTATTTAGTCAGCCCATAAAATAATATTGAAAACAAATTCAATTGACCCTGTGATTAATTTTTGCTACTGTAATCTTCTTCACTAAAACCCAGGTAATTTAAACAGGAAAAAGGCATAATTTGACCAATCAAAATCGAAATCAATCTATTTTCTGCTGCACTAAAGTGAAATAATCCCATTACAATCCTTAGAAAAGGTAATCTTATCAATGAAAAAAATAATATTAATTTTACTTAGTTTGATCTTAATTATGGTGAGTGCATCTGCTGTATTTAGCCGAATATACGGAGTTGGTATTCGAGTCACTGATGGCAGGTACTTAGGTTATTCTCAGACCACAAACGAATGGTTATTGTTACAGTATCAAAATATAAAAGTAGATCAAGATGGACCCTACATATTTAAACAAGATGGCAAACGTCATGGAATCTCTATCCAAGACGGCAATAAGTTATCGGTCAAAATCAATCAAGTTGGAGATACCGATAAAATTAATGTTAGGGTAGACAATAAAGAAAATACAGAGTTTATTGTGTCACTGCGAAATGAATATCCACGTTCACAATTAAATATTGCCGCACCAAACAAGCTGTTGTCAATTTCAGATTTAGAAGGAGATTTTGATGCTTTTGTTAAGCTATTAGAAGCCAATCATGTTATTGATGGTTCACTCAATTGGACTTTTGGATCTGGTCATGTAGTTCTGATTGGAGACATGGTAGACCGAGGAGCAAATGTCGTGCCATTGTTGTGGCTTATCTATAAACTTGAAGCAGAGGCGAAACAAGCAGGGGGAGAAGTTCATTATGTTTTGGGCAACCATGAACGGTATTTGCTAGATGGAAGAGTGAAGTCTGTTGCCAGTAAGTATTATGGGACGTTTCGTCAAACAGGATTATCACAACGAGAACTGTGGTCAGATTCTTCTGAATTGGGGCTTTGGTTGAGGAGTAAACCCGTTGTCTTAAAAGTAGGTTCGACTTTATTCTTGCATGCAGGTATGTCACCTGAGGTATTAAGTACCAATCCATCACTTCAATCCATTGATAAAGAGGCACAAAACAACTTTGTGATTGGAGATACGATTAGAAGAAACGTGAGTGATAGTGTTATTCATGGATCATCAGGCGTATTATTTTACAGAGGATTAGCCAAAGACATGAGCGAGTATGGCTTAGGTCAAAAAGCCGATAGAATCCATGTCGAAAAAGTGTTACAACAATTTGATGTAGAAAGGATTGCCATTGGCCATACATTGGTTGAGCACATTGGTTATGATTATGGTGGTCGGGTCATACGTGTTGATGTTCCCCATTCTTCTGCAAATAGTGAAGCACTACTAATTGAGAATAATCAATTGTGGCGAGTTAACGACTCTGGGCAAAAGTTAGACTTAGAGCAAGCAATCAACCTGACTTCAGATTAAAATTTACTCACTCTCATGTTGTCTACTAAATTGGTCTTTATTTTTAGATATATTTGCAATTAATAAATACAATACAGGTATCAAGAATAAGGTCACAAAGGTTGCAAACATAATACCAAACCCTAGTGAAACGGCCATAGGTATCAAGAATTGAGCTTGCGTACTTTTTTCAAATATTAAGGGTAACAAACCTACAAAAGTTGTCAATGAAGTCAATAAAACCGGTCTGAACCTGGCCACACCTGCGGTTTTGACAGCATCAAACAGTTTCATGCCTTCGGCTCTTTTCTTATTGATATAATCCACTAATACTAACGAGTCATTAACCACAACACCGGTCAATGCCAACATGCCCATTAAACTTAAAACTGTTAAGTTCATGCCCATTATCCAATGCCCAATAATCGCACCAGCTGGACTGAAAGGAATTATCGACATCACTATAAAAGGTTGAACATATGATTTGAGTGGTATAGCTAGCATAGCATAAATAATAAAAAGTACGCCAATTAAACCATAAAATAAGGTGCCAAATGACTCACGTTGTTCTTTGGCTTCTCCACCAAATTCATAAGTAACACCCTCTACTGGGCTTATTAATTGGTCTAGATAAACTGCCATTTCTCGATTAAAGGCATCCATATTAATGTTCTCTTTATTCACATCAGCGGTGATATTAACGATACGTTTGCGGTCAAAACGGCTGATGACTGTTGGACTTTTGGTGTTGATGACTTCTGCGACTTCATGAAACGGAATTTGTGCACCATTGGCTGAAGTAATGAGCATATTATCTAACGTGTTTAACGTACTTCTTTCAGCCAATGAGTAGCGTAGCATGACGCGAATATCATCTCTGCCCCTTTGTATTCTTTGCACTTGTGCTCCAAAAAAGGCACTGCGTACTTGCCTTGCAATATCGACCAAACTGATACCTAAGATTTGTCCTTGAGGCTTTAATGCAAATTCAATCTGGCTTTTACCGTTGGAAAGGCTGTCAGCCACATCAAAAACATTGGGGTATAATTGCAACTGTTCTTCTACTTGTTCTGCCAATTGTTGTAATTGTCCTATGTCTTGGCCGCTGAGTTGAATATCAATCGGGTCACTTGATCGACCAATTTCTGCTCGGTAGTTTATGCTTTCAGCACCAGGAATAGGACCAATTAAATTTCGCCATTCTCTTACTATTTCAGAGCTAGAGATAGAATTTGTTCTTTGTTCTGCGGGTGTGAGTTGAAACATCACTCGCACAACATGAGATTGACCTCCACTTGAACCACCTGCTGATCCAGAACTCGACATGATGCTAACAATTAAGTTACTTTCGCCATTTTCATCTATATACTTTTCTTTTAATTGTTGGGCTTTATCTGTGATTAATTGCACATAGGTGTCGGTCACTTCAAACGGAGTACCAACTGGCATGGTTAATGATGCTCTTGCAACTTCACTGGGTACTCTTGGAAAAAATAAAAATTTAGTCCAACCACTAAACACCATGGAATAAACTAACATAGCAATTGAAATAAACAGTGATAACGTTAAAAAATGGTTTTTTAAAGCTTTACCTAAAGTGGGTTTATAAAATTTGATTATGAAGTTTTCAAGCCCATTAGAAAATTTCAGTTGAAATCGACTGAATGCAGAATCAATATTTTTTCTGGGTTGCATGTATTTTAAATGCGCTGGCAAAACAAATTTTGACTCTATCAAGGAAAATAACAACACTGGAATCACAACATAGGGCAGTTGTTGAAAAAAAACACTGCGGTTTCCTTCAATTAATGCCAATGGCACAAAGGCCACCATGGTTGTGATAATTCCAAAAGTAACAGGAACTGCCACTTCTTTGGTGCCTTCAATGGCTGCACGTTGTCCATCTCCATGTTTTTGCATGTGTGTATAAATATTTTCCCCAGTAACAATGGCATCGTCGACCACAATTCCCAGAACCAATATGAATGCAAACAAGCTGACAATATTAATGGTAATTCCTAATAAAGGCATTAAAGCAATGGCTCCCATAAAAGAAACAGGTATGCCGATGACAATCCAAATAGCGACTTTAGGACGCAGGAACAAGGTCAGCAAAATGATGACCAATAAGGCGCCTTGAATGGCACTGTTAACTAATGTACTGAGTCTGTTTTTAACAATTTGAGATCGGTCTCGCCAATAATCTAAAGTAATGGTTTCAGGCAGGCCACTGGCTTTTGTTTCAATGTACTTTTTCACTTTATCCGCTACATCAATGGCACTTTGCAAACCCACACTGTACACCTCGATTTCCATCGCTGTCTTACCATTGAATCGAGTGAGTATAGGTTGTTCTTCAAAGCCATCATTAATAATGGCTATATCACCAAGGCGCAATAATGATCCATCATCTCGGTTTCTAATCACAATATTTTCAAACTCTTGTTTTTGATAAGCCTGGCCTTGTGTGCGAATCAATATATCACCACTAGAGGTTTTGATATTTCCTGCTGATAAATCTAAGGAATTATTATTGATGGCTCTGTTTATTTCGTCAATACTAATGGCATACTCGCGCAGGGTATCTTGGTTAACTTCAATCGAGATTTCAAATGGACGCACATTTTCTAAGAAGACCTGTGTAATGCCATCAATCTCAACGATATCATCACGCACTTGTTGGCTGACTTGTCTTAATTCGGCCTCAGATACATCGCCTGAAACAACCACTGATATGACTTCTCTGCGTCGAACTGATTTACTGACGACGGGGTTTTCTATATCAACAGGAAAGGTATTGATGGCATCGACTCTATTTTTTATCTCATTTAAGAGTACTTGCGTATCATAACCCCCGAGCAACTCAACAGTTACTCTAGAGCTGCCTTCGCTGGAACGAGAGCTGATTTCTTTAATGCCTTCTAAATCACTTATTGCTTCTTCTATTCTTATTGTAATGCCTTGTTCGGTTTCAGATGGGGTGGAACCTGGCAAGCTGGCATTGATGCTGATCCTATCTAACTCAATTGTAGGAAAAACCTCCAATGGAATTCTTGTGGTTAGGGAAGTAATGCCAATAAATACGATTGAAGCCATTAATAAATTGGCTGCAACATGATTCTTTGTAAACCAAGCTATCATGAAGGTTCCTTTTTGTTAAGTTCATCCATGTTATTATTGATTGCCCTTTCACTATCAAGAAACTCAACTCTGGTACCACTTACCACATTGCCCAAAGGAGAAATACTGATGTGTTGATTGTTGTTAAAATCATTCTCAATAACAATGTCATGGCTGTCTTTCCATAAAGGTGTCACTGATTTACGCTGTAATATACCTGCTTCAATGACATTGATATTACCAGCGGGTGTAACAGCTTTTCTGGGCAAAACTACCACATTATTCAGTTCATTGCCTTTAATCAGGACATTGACGAATTGTCCGATTTTTAATGGAGGAGTTCCATCTTGTCTAAATTTGTAGGGGTCTTCGACTTCAGCGACCACATATAACTGACGTGTTTGAGAATCTATTGTGCCTTCTACTCGGGCAATGTGTCCATCCCACAAGTGAGTTTTAGAACCAATTTCAGCACTAATTTTTACCGGAATTTGGACTGTTTCAGTATTTGAGTCTCTGTAGATTTCAGGTAAATTTAAGTGACTTAAATGTTGCTGTTGAATGGGGAGTCTGATTTCCGCAGAATCTACTACATAAATACTACCTAGAGTAGAGCCGTTATTAACGACTTGACCAACATTCACATCTAATTTTAATACCCTGCCTGCAAATGGTGCTATTATCTTTGATCTTTGTAAATTCAGTTGTGCTTGCACGACTTTGGCTTTGCTGGCTTCCAAACCAGATAGAGAAGAATTTAATTGAGGCTCTCTGGCAACAAGTGAAGGCGGTTCTTTTGTGTTGCCAAGTTTGTACCATTCTTTAATGGCCAATTCCGAACGGGCTTTTTCATCCTTGTAGGTAAACTCATTTTGCTTTAATTCAGCTTGCGCAATGGTAAGTTGTGCCAGATAATCAGCATCATCAATGATTAACAACGTATCGCCTTTTTCGAAAAATGCGCCATCTCTAAATTTGTCAGATACTTCAACCACTTGCCCTGAGACTTGCGCAATCACAAGACTTTGTGTTTTTGGTTTTACTACACCAAAAGACGGGACCCATACAGAATAATCAATCGAAGTGGGCTTCATCACTTCGGTTCTTAATTTTTGTGGTGGAGGCTGGGTGTTTTTTCTGGCCTCTGGTTTATTGTTCATAATGAACCAAACTAATCCCGAACTAAAAATTAATATAACCATAGGAATAATGATTTGTTTTTTCTGCAGATAGATTGATCCTAAATTTCTATTTAATGAGAGGCAAAGAAGTTTATATGATAATTAAACATTAGCTTTTTTTAGTAGGGTATTGTGTAAATAATGTGAAAATATTTATTGTCAGCAAGATTAATATGAATCATGCACCGTGGTTGTGATTCGTACATTATGATAAAACGTGTAAAAATAAATGGCTTATTGTTGTTAAATTAGCCAAAAACTGAATGCTAAATTAAATTTTCCAACTTAATCAATTTATATTTAACTTCTTCCCATTGTAACGCAGATTCAATCAAATGTCTTTTATGCGATTTGCTGAAAATAAGTTTTTATGGCTCTGAACAACGCTCTTGTTTCACAAAACTACAAAAACAACTGTCTTTGCGAGAGAGGAACGACCGTGGCAATCTCATGGTGTACCAGTGAATTCAAAAAGATTGCCGCAGTTGTTCCTCCTTCGCAATGACGTGGACTTAGCTTAATTTTCACTATTTTCATGGAACTGGATTAAAGTATTTAGTCATATAAGTTTTTTATAGCTAAATTAAAGATGGATTCTTATATCTTTATAAGTATAATTTGATTTACCTCTAAAATTAGTTGACCATTAAGTTATGAAAAAACTCATCTATTTATCAGTTATTGTCCTGATACTTCTGGCCATTCTTATTTTCCTAAGAAAACCTAAAACCAACACAAACCTGCTCAATGAAGTGTCATTGGCTCAGCAATTAGAGACAGATACTCAATTGGCCAAGCATGTTTTGAACAATAATAAAACTGATATAAAAGAAGATGTTATAAATTCAGCTGAACAAAACAATATTCAAAAAAGTAAAGAACGATCAATCAGTTATTTAACTGCCTATCGTGAGTCAAAACAATTTAGTGATTGTTTTCAAATTTATCTAACTAAGGAAAAAGGAAAAGATTTGATTTCAGATTATATAAATAAGTATGATTCATATAAACAATTTCGAGCAAAGCCCACCTCTGTTCAACTTGAATACTACCAAATGTATATTGATGTTTGTAATGCTTTATTCCTAAGTGATAATGGAAATCTTAGAGAATCAATGAGACTAATAGATAAAAGATTTGCAGAGTTGACACCAGAGACGGAAGCTGAAATAGCTTTATCAAAAGCACTTGAAATTGAAACTCAGTTAGATGAAATCCTATCAAAAATCAGGAATGAACAAAACGGAAGTAACCAGTTAACTGATGAACAAAAAAAATCCAATTATAAAAAGCAAAGAACCTTAATTAAGGAAATAGAGACTATATATGATAGAAATGATGGAGATTTATCAGATGGGGATTTTGCCTTAGTTATTAAAATTAACGAAGAATTAAGAGAATTAAAGTCAGTAGAAGATTTTGAACCCAACGCTGAAGAAATTGCCTATTTGCAACAACAACTGCCACCCCTTAAAAATCAATTAATAGAGCTCTTTAAAGATCATCAAACACCAGATGTGTTTCTGATATTTGCCAATTATTTGCTTAGCGAATATATGACACCGACCTATTTTATAGAAGACATTAATAAAAAACTTGGTATCTATGACACCCAATATATTAGGCACTTAAATAAAGTTATTGTCCCGTTCATAGCCTGTGCTTTAGAGTTTCCTTGTGGTCCCCAATCGTTGTTAGCAATAAAACATTGCACCCATCCTTCAGGACCAGTCACCTCATCATGTGGTAAAAGTATTGAAGAATATTACCTAGAAGATTTAATAGGCCCCAATCAAATGATCGATTTTAATAATTATTTTAATTACTTAATGGATAACTATGCGCAAAATTAATGTATTCATGATTATTCTTCTTATTGGTGGAATAACTTTAACCTACTTGTTGTGGCACAAAAAAAACAATGATAAAGCAATAATAAAACCAAAAGAAACCTCTATTAATGTGAGTAAAAATTTAGAACCACCCAAAGATAAGCTCAGCGTTCAAGAAAAACTAAAACAAAGTAAGTCTAATGGATCACAACTAAAAATTGTACTGGCTAATCGAATACAGGCATTTCATCCTGAACCAGCTGTGGATTCAGAGTTGATTTCAATCACCCTTGATCATTGCTTAAAACTTATCAATCCTAATAATCATGAGAGGCATACAAGCTATTATAAATCATTAGATAACTTAAGCGAAAATCAAATCAAGTACAAAAAAGATATAAATGATTATTGTCAAAATCTCAATAAAACACACCCGGAATATATGTTAGAACGTGAAGAAGACATCAAAATATTACGTGAATCTGTGAACAAAAATACAGAAATAGGAAAGATTCTTTCAAAACACTACAATGATGAAACTATCAAGTTAGAACCATCTGAGTTGGCTGCCAAAATTCAGCATTTAAAAAGCAATGATCCTAATTTATTGTTTAAAGCATCATCATATTTTCAAGCTTATTTAGGAGAAAAACTGCACAATAATATTGGCATCATGATAAAAAGCGAAGATGACAATTATATCTATCTCATTTCAGAAAGTGCGACAGATTTATTTGCCTGTGATGCAGGTGCAAGCTGTGGGCAGTTTAGTCACTTAATGTCACAGTATTGTGTCTATCGAAACTTATGTGGCAGTGACTTTAATGATATTTTAAACAATAAAATGCCCGAAGGCATAAGGTCAGATATAATGCTTGTTTTTAATTATCTAAAAGAATCATTTGATTAAAAAGGAGTGTTCATAAAATAAATCAGAACTCATATTTCACACTCCTTTTTTAGCTATTATTAATTAGATTAACTCAGTCATATTCAATATGATCTAAGGACTGTCAAGTGGATCAAATCCATCTTCAAAAATCATATCGTTATCGTAGGTTTCATCTGATCCTGCATCAAACCTGTTGTCAGGATTGTTATTGAAATTTGGCCGACTAGGATCATCAAAGCCTCCAGTTTGTGTATCAATATCAATAAAACCATTGCCTGATATATCTTGACACATATCTACAGCAGGCGATAATTGCGCATTGATATGAAAATCGCCTATTTCAATGTCTCTAAACATAGGGTCAGCAACTATTATTTCACTTCCAGTAATAGAATCTGATTCATGGGCAACAATACATTTAAAAAAAGTTGAGCCAGCACCGTTATTAAGAACAGGTCCTGATAAAGCGTCATAGATAATCGAATTAACCACATTTAAATGGCTATTTGGAGTAGTTGCCACGCCGAATACTGCATCAACTGCTTCATTTTCAGCAAATGTGGTGTGATTCAATTCAATAATAGAGTCAGCTGCTCTGATTACATAGAAATCTAAAAATTCTCCATCGCCATTTATTTCTCCACCATCGCCATTTCGAATAAAGTTACTGGCTGTTACACCCACGTATGAATCATCATTTATGGCATATATAGCAATACCGAAATTAGCTCGGTTTCTTTCGAAAGTAAATTGTGAAACTTCCATCAATGCGCCATTGTTGTATATTGCACCACCACTGTTATCTGCTGAATTGGACCGAAACAAATTACAGCGTCTACTTTGTGTACCTAACAGTTTAATGCAATGCTCACTGGGTGCTTGTAAAAACAAATCTGCTCCAAAGCTAGCACTAATAGCTCCCCCATTATATGCAGAGTTGCCCTCTATAATGGCTTCAGCGATTGTAACCACTGTATCGACACCTGTTGCATAGATCGCACCACCTTCGCCTTGAGTTGAGCTGTTATGATTGGCATTATTTTCAGATAGCTGAACTGGGTTAAGGTTATCACCAAAGCAATTGACATCTGAGCATACTTCATACCCTATCATTGTTACCTCTGCTCCTCCCGAAGCATATATTCCACCCCCGTTAAAACTCGCATTATTCTTTTTTACTTTAGAGGAAAATAATATAAGATTACAGCCAGAATTCACATAAACGCCACCACCGATACTTGATGCATCAAAAGTTGAAGTGTTTGTATCAACAGAACTTTGTTTGCCTAAAACAATAGAAGCTTGATGACCTGCACAATAAATGCCTCCACCGCCAACTTGTGCAGTATTGAAATCAATCAGAGTCGATGTTAATTCTACATCGGCATTTCCGCCTATGATTGACAAACCGCCACCTACAACAGCTGAGTTGAAATTAATTCTGGTATTATCTATCTTTACATGCGCATTTGCATTAGTGAGCCTAATGCCGCCATCTAAAGTGCTTGAGATCCCATCACCTGTAAATTTCATGTTTTTAATTTCTATGTTATGCCTTTCTGAATTTCCAAAAATTATTAATACTGGAAGACTATCATCTGAGCCATAAACTTCAGCATAATCACTGCTTGGTCCAAATGGCAGCCCTGCATCTAAACAATCATCATAACCACCAATCAATGAAACACTAAAATCATCAATGGCTAAGTTCTCAGTATAGATTTTATTCGTTGCAATTCTGATTTCTGTTTCTCCACCATTTTTAGCTGCATCTATGGCATCTTGAATGTTACTGAAATGGCAACCATTAGGGTCACCACCAACAACCACAAAACTCCCTTGTTGTGATTGGTTTTTGTTCATTTTTTTATCAAATTGGTGGCCATTTATCTTTGTTTGCAAATAGGCATTGGGATCGTTATTTGCATAACTCAAAGACAAATTGGCTATTAAAAATATCATTATAAATTTGTGCATCGTAGATTCCTTAGGCTATGGTTTGACTTCTAAAATTAAATTAAACGGTGTTTCAGCAGCTTTTTCACAGAATTTAAATCCACCGGTTTTGATGGTTTCTGTGAGTCTTTTTAATCCAGCTTGAGCACCTAAGGCTAAACCCACTTCTTGATTTTTAGAGCAGGGCACACATAACTGTGTTGAAAAGGCATAAAAGGCACGACCAACTGGATTGAGGTTATCTTTGATAGAATCATTGGCAAATGGCTCAACAATCATGCAAGAACCATCAGGTTTGAGTGCTTTTTTAGCGTGTGCACAAGCACCGACTGGATCGCCCATATCATGCAAGCAATCAAAAAAAGTAATAAAATCAAAATCTTTGTCGTCATAATCTTTTGCTGTAGCAACTTTAAATTCAATGTTTTTTACACCAGCTTGATTGGCTCTTTGTTGAGCTTTTTCAATTGACTCAAGGTGAAAATCTATGCCAATGAAATGTGATTTTGGAAAAGCTTTGGCCATAATGATTGTTGAGGCAGCATGGCCACAACCAATATCTGCGACCTTTGCTCCATTGCTTAGTTTTTCAGTGACACCATCAAGTGCTGGAATCCAACTATTGACTAAATTCCCAGAATAGGAAGGGCTAAAGAATTTTTCAGTGCCACAAAATAAACAAGTATGGTGATCTCCCCATGAGATGCCTTTACCCGTTTTAAAAGCTTCAAGCATTTTTGGTTCGTCATGATACAAAGAAGTAATCGCATAAAAAGCGCCTGTCATAAAAACAGGACTATTTGAATCCCCAAATGCTGCAGCTTGTTCTGGTGTCATGTAAAATTGATGGCTCTTTTCATCATATTCTACATAGCCTGAAGCGGCTTGGGCAGCTAACCATTCTTGAACATATCGCAAAGCTGTACCCGTTTTATTTGCCAATTGACTGGCACTCAAAATTTTAGATTGGGCCAGAGTCTTATACAGGCCTAATTTATCTCCAATTGTAATCAGTGGACCATTGGCAGCTGCGCCCATTTCTACGACTATTTTTCCTAATAAGTCATGTAATTTATCTTCATTAATTTCCACAGTTATTCTCCGATTTAAGTGAGGTAAATATTAACTTTCACAAGGTTAGAGAACATGAAGATTATATAATAATTATCTATTTTTATGATAAAACAAAAAGTTTTATTATGGCATGCCTTTGTTATAATACTGCCATGAGTATTCAAAACTACGGTAAGAAATTAATCAAAGAAAGCTCGCTTGTATGTGAGCCTGTTTTAATTCATGAACATGATTTTCAAAAGTTATGGACACCTGATTTTATGGAGTCTATTATTTTTATTCAAACAAAAAAAAATAAATATGTTTCTTCATTGCATTTTTTTTGGCAATCTATCTTTCATCTGCGCGAAGTTAATAATCAATTACAAGCCGAGGAGATATTTGCATCGACACACTTATATAAAATTAATTATTCTCAAGCCTTAAAAAAAATCAAAAGTATTTGTCCAGTATGGTTTAAAGATAATAATACCAAGCTACCTAACGCAAAATGGATTCATACCATTTGGGATGATAAAAATGATGTGTTTCTCATTTTTGAAGACGATGAATTTTACTATGGATGGGGCTGGGATATTATAGAATAGCAACACTTGCCATAATTCATCATAATTAAAAATATATTTGCTATAATTAAAGGCTATACTCAATTTAATCAATTCACAAAAACACCCATGAAAAAAATAATAATACTCTTTTTAATAATTTCTTTTGTTGCTTGTAAAGATGAAACAGAATCTGAATCACAGATCAATTCAACAGAAAGCTCACTTAAACAAAGTTATCAATCTCCAGAAAAAGTAGAAGCAGAATACTCTGATCTCACTGCGTTTAAATCTTTAAGTATAACTGAAGGCTTATTTGAAAATGCACCAGCATTGCAGGTGAATTTGACATTGCCGATTGATGAAAGACAAAATATTTCACAATTGGTGCAAGTGACCCATGAGAAAAAGTCTGTACCAGGTGATTGGATTTACAGTGCCAATCGCATGGTCTTGTATTTTCCATTTATTGAATCCAATACAAAATACAATATCACAATTGATCAAACTTTGATGGCCATTAATGGCAAACGACTTGATAAAGATTATCAGCAACTTATCACTACCAGCCCAAAACAAAAAAGCGTTAGATTTCTGTCTCAAGCCAATACCTTGCTTAAAGACAGTAATAAATTACCTATAGAAGCGGTGAATGTATCAGGCGTGGATTTAAAATTTTGGAGAATAAAACCAGATCATTACCAACAGTTTTTGAAAAACCCGAACCGCAAGGACATTTATTATTTGGAAAGATTAAGTGATGTGGCAGATTTAGTCCATACCAGTCGTTTTGCATTAGAAAGTATTAAAAATAAAACAGAAAGTCATAATTTATCATTAAAAAATTTAAAACCATTACAGCAAGCAGGCATTTATTTTGTCACCATGATTCCAGCTGACTCCTATCCTTATGAGGTGGATTCAAGTTGGTTTGCAGTAACTGATATTGGTGTGCATTCACGCAGATTCCCGCAATCGATGGCTGTATTTACCCATAAAATACCAGACGCCAGTGTTTATCAAGATGTGGAATTAAGTCTTTATAATGACAAAGGCAATCCAATCGAAACCCAAAAATCTGACCAAAATGGATTTGCAGAATTTAACAACAATGAACTAGATCAAGCGACTTTACTGATCGCAACACATGGAAACAATACCAACATCATTCGCTTGAATCAGCCGAGGATGGATTTATCTGAATTTGCCTTATCAAGTAGAGAATACAAAACCCAAGAATTATTTTTATATGCTCCAAGAGATTTATATCGACCGGGAGAAACAGTCAACATTAATGCATTATTACGCGATGATGATGGTAACATGGTCACCGCTTCTCCTGTTAGAGTAGAGATTAAACGTCCCGATAATCGAACATTTAAAAGCCTAAATTGGCAAGGTGATGCGGATTCGTTTTATCACACAGAATTTAAAGTCCCCAATGACGCCATGACAGGCACATGGAAATTCATCGCAAAATTGGCCAATGATGACGTGTTTGAATATGATTTTGCCGTAGAAGACTTCTTACCAGAAAAATTAAAACTGGAATTAACTCCAGGCAATGAATCATTGCACATTAATATAGCCGATAAGCCACAAATAAAAGTACAAAGTGACTATCTTTATGGCGCACCAGCGGCTAAAAACCGTTTTGATGCCACAGTTACCGTTGATTCAGCTAATTATTTATTTGAAGAATACCAAGAATACAGTTTTGGCTCAAACAATTATAAAGAGTTTAACTTGGACTTTACCACACCTTCTAAACAATTAGATGAAAACGGCAGTGGTGTTTTAGAAATACAACCCAATTGGCTAAGAACCAAATTTCCTTTAAGAATCAAAAGCTTTGTCAATGTCTATGAATCGGGCGGCCGACCGATATCACGTAAAATCACACAAACGGTATGGCCTTTTGATACCGCCATAGGCGTCAGAACATTGTGGGAAGGAAAATATGCCAGCCCACAAACCAACAATGAAATTGAATTGGTCGCCATAGATCAAGAAGGCAAGAGAATTTCAGTTGAAAATGCCGAAGTGTTATTGATTCGTGAAAATGCCCAAAGGTATTGGCATTGGGGAGATAATGGTTGGAGCTACAATCAAAGTCAGCGCAATATTCCAGTTTACAGCAGTGTGATAAATATTGATGCAGTGAAAAACAACACTTTATCTTTGCCTTTGGATTACGGCAACTACCGTGTAGAAATTCGCAATAATCAACAACAATTAATTTCAAGTCATCAATTTTTTTCTGGCTGGAGTTGGTATGACCACAACAGTGCATCTGGAGACAGACCTGATCTGATCAAGCTAGAATGGTTGGCTGACAATTTGATTTCTGGCACTAATGCTCAATTAAAAGTGACAGCGCCGTATGCAGGAACAGCTGTAGTGACCATCGAAAGTGATCAAATACTTTGGAAACAAAACATTCAGATGGCTACTGCCGAACAAACCATTGAAATACCTGTTGATGTTAATTGGAAACGCCATGACATTCATGCCAGTGTTATGGTCATTCAAAAAGGAGAAATTAAACGCCAACACCTTCCGAAACGGGCTTTTGGGGTCATACATTTGCCTTTAAATCGCGATAACAGAAAACTAGATATTGCCATTGAAAACAAAGACAAAGTATTGCCCGATCAAGAAGTAACAATAAAAGTCAAAGCCACTAATTTTGATTCAAATAAAGACACTTTTGTAACTTTAGCTGCTGTCGATACGGGTGTATTAAATGTCAGTAATTTCAAAACACCGATGCCTCATGATTGGTTTTTTGCCACTCGAAAATATATTTCAGAAATCCATGATATGTATGGTTCAATTATTGCATTGTTAGATGGCAAAGACGTGCTACAAAAGTTTGGTGGAGATGCCGATCTTGCCAGAGGAGGGGATGAGCCAACATCCGATGTGCAAATTGTTTCAATGATCAGTGAAAAAGTACAATTCAATGCCGATGGTTATGCAGAGGTGACTTTAACGTTGCCGTATTTTAATGGAGAAGTCCGTTTAATGGCGATGGCTTTTAATGATAATCAATTTGCCGGTGCTGAAAGTTTTATGAAAATTGCAGCTCCAGTGGTGATAGAAACATCCATGCCAAGATTTGCAGCCAAGGGCGACAATACTTTTGCGACTGTTGATGTGCATAACACAGAAGACCAAGAACAAACCATTGATTTGCAATTGATTGCTTCAGATGCATTGGGTGGAAAAGTTCAACAACAACAATTAACTTTGGCGGCCAAAGAAAAGTCAATCATCAAATTACCCATCACCGCAAACCTTCACCAAGGAACTGGCAGTGTCACTGTAGTGGCAGATATAAAAGGCAATACTGATTTTTCAGTCAATCGAACATGGAATTTAGGATTGCGGCCAGCATTTCCTGCCATTATAGACAGCAGAAGAGAGATTGTTGATGCCAATAAGAGTTATAAAGTAGATGCTGAAATATTTGATAAATTTGATCAGTCCAATTTGAAATCAGTGTTAAAAGTTTCTAACGTGCCTGTCTTGAACTCAGATGAGCAATTACAACACCTGATTCAATACCCATATGGTTGTTTAGAACAAACCACATCAAGAGCCTGGCCATTACTCATGGTAGAACAAAGTGATTTTGCCTTGTTTGAGAATGATCAACAACACAAAATATATACAGAGCGTGCTGAGTTAATTGATGGAGCCATCAGTCGAGTCATGGGCATGCAACGTTATGATGGCAGTTTTGGATTGTGGAACAGTGACAGTCATGAAGAATATTGGATGAGTGCTTATGCCACAGAGTTTTTA